>CAZPQP010000050.1:9963-11523 GCA_964588635.1 uncultured Bifidobacterium sp. | reverse complement strand
GAGGAGCCGGACCATCCGGCCCCGCTCGTCGTGGTCGGCTGACTGCGTCGCTGGGACCATCGCAAGATGCACCCGCCCTTCGGTACACTCGCGCCGTCGGGCGATTAGCTCAGTCGGTTAGAGCGCCTCTCTGATAAGGAGGAGGTCCCTGGTTCGAATCCAGGATCGCCCATACGCACGACGGCACGACGGCTCTGCCACCCGGCAGGCCGACCGATCCGCCACACTGCCCCTGTGTCCCTGACCGACCACTCCACCGTCGCCATCACCGGCATCGGCATCGTCGGCCCGACGGGTAACGGCACCGACGCGCTGTGGACGTCGCTGATGGAGCACCGCTCCGGCGTCGTGCGCCTCGAGGGCGAGCAGTACGAGGGCCTGCCCGCACGGCACGCCGCGCCGATCGCCGACTTCGACCTGTCCCCGTACATCGAGAAGCGCGCCGCGCGCCGCATGGGCCGGTTCGCCCAGTTCGCGCTGGTGGCGGGCGACCTCGCCCTGACGGATGCTGGCCTCACCGACATCTCCGGTCCGCGCACTGCGATCACGATCCACACCGGTGCCGGCGGGATCCCCGAGGGGGATGAGGAGGTGCTCAAGCGGCAGCACGATCCCAGCCGCATGGGCCCGCTCTACGTCCCGCTCGTCTCGGGCAACATGGCCGCCGCCAACGCCGCGATCAAGTGGGGCGTGACCGGCCCGGTCACCGCCGGCGTGGGCGCCTGCGCAGCCGGCACGATCGCCGTCGCCGAGGCCTTCCACACGTTGCAGCGCGGAGACGTCGATCTCGTCCTGGCCGGCGCCAGCGACGCGGCCCTCACCCCGTACCTGATGAGCAGCCTCGCCAACGCGGGGGCGCTCTCGACGGCCGAGGGCGACCCCGCCACGCTGTCCCGCCCGTTCGACGCGGGCCGCACCGGGTTCATCCCAGCGGAGGGCGCGGCCATGCTCGTGCTCGAGCCGCTCGCCCGCGCCCAGGCGCGCGGCGCCCACGTCTACGCCACGATCGCCTCCGTCGCCGTCTCGTGCGACGCGTACCACGTGACCGCGCCCGATCCGGACGGTGCGGGCGCCGAGCTGGCGCTGCGCGGCGCGCTCGAGCGCTCCGGCATGGACGCCACCGAGATCGGCGCCGTCATCGCCCACGGCACGGGCACGCAGTTGAACGACGCCAGCGAGGCTGCCGCCGTCAAGCGCGTCCTCGGCGCCGGCAACCCGCTCGTCACGGCTCCCAAGGCCGTGCTCGGCCACGGCCTCGGTGCGGCCGGCGCCTTCAGCGTCGCCATCGGCGCGCTCGTCGCCGATCGCGGCATGGTGCCGCCGGTGATGAACCTCGACAATCCCGACCCGGCCTGCGACATCAACCTGGTGCGGGGGAGCGCGGCGACGCTCGAGCAGCCCGGCGTCGTCATCGACGCGTTCGGCTTCGGCGGCCAGAACGCCGTGATCGCCTTGCGGCGAGCGTAGGTCGCCGCAAGGCGATCACAGGCGATTCGGATCTCCCCAGGGATCCGGATCCATGTCGGGGGATGTCCGCGGAGGCATCAGTGGCGGTGGTCT
>CAZPQP010000050.1:0-9863 GCA_964588635.1 uncultured Bifidobacterium sp. | reverse complement strand
CGGGGCCCGAACCCATTGCACCTACACTCAGACCCATGCAGGAGATGGTGGTCTACGGCGTTTCGTTCGACATGGTCGGGAAGCAGCCGATCGTGCTGCTCAAGACCGTCCAGACGAATCGCTTCCTGCCGATCTGGATCGGGCATCCGGAGGCCTCGGCGATCCTGGCGAAGCTGCAGGACTCCGACACGCCGCGGCCGATGACCCACGATCTCTTCTCGACCGCCCTCGGCGAGCTCGACGCGGAGGTCGTCAAGATCGAGGTCGTCGAGATGAAGGACAGCACGTTCTTCGCCAAGGTGGTCCTGCGGCGCGACGGCGAGGAGCTGTCGCTCGACGCGCGCCCGAGCGACGCGATCGCGCTCGCGCTGCGCGCCAAGGCGCCGATCTTCGCGGCCGACGACGTGATCGAGGCCAGCGCCATCCGCATGGAGGAGGGCGAGGAGGATGCCGCCGCGGCCGAGCCGGAGCAGCTGGTCGAGGACTTCAAGCAGTTCCTCGAGGACGTGCGTCCCGAGGACTTCGGCGCCGACGGCTGATCAGGCGTCGCGGAGCCGCGCGACCTCGCGCAGCGTGGCGTCGATGATCGAGCGCCACAGGATGGCGACCTCCTCGTTCGACAGGGGGCCCTTGTTGCAGCGCTGGAGATACTGCTGCAGCCACTCCTCGCGCGACGGATCGACCGCGTCGTAGCCCTTCTCCGCCTTGTAGGCATGAAGCTTGCGGACGGTCGAGATGCGCTTGTTGAGCGCCTCGAGGATCGCGAGGTCCGTATCGGTGATCTGGTTGCGGAACTGCTCGACGATCGGATCGCTGGACTGGTCGCTCACGGTCGCTCCTACGCGTTGGACGCCGGGAGCATACGAGAACCCGGGCTAGTTGGCCGCCAGCAGCAGCCCGACGACGGCGATGACGTTGTTCGCGCCGTGGATCGCCATGCCGGGCCAGACGGACGAGGACCGCATCCGGACGAGACCGAGCACGAGGCCGAGGGCGAACAGGGCGGGGAACGCATTGGGCTCGAAGTGGGCCAGCCCGAAGACCCCGGCCGAGCCGACGACGGCGGAGGCCACGCCGAAGCGGGCGTCGAGCCGGCCGTACAGCAGGCCGCGGAAGTAGAGCTCCTCGGTGATGGCCGCGCCGAAGACGATCGCAGCCGCGCTGATGCCGAAGGCGAGGGCCGTGGTCAGCGAGTCGATGTCCCCGACGCTGATCTGCTGGCTGGCGGAGCCGTGGAAGATCGGTTCGAGTGCCGCGGCCGCGAGGACGCCGACGATCAGGCCACCGACGGCCAGGGCGGCCCCGCGGGCGAGCGGCGTGCGCCGCAGGGCCAGCACCTCGCGCGGCGCGCCGAGCTGCCGGGCCACGAGCCAGATCGCGACGCCGAAGACGATGTACGCGACGAACAGCAGGACGGCCTGGGGGAGGTACGTCAGCGTCGTGTCGCCCGCCGGCCTGCCGTCGACCGCGTTGATCACCGCGGCGCCGAGGCCGACGAAGCCGAACTGCAGCACCAGCGGTGCGGCCACGAGCAGCCACAGCCGTGCTCCGCTGGGCCCGGGCGGCGTGCTCATCCGGTGGTGACCGGTGCTGCGTGGAGATCGTCGGCGAGCGCCTGCAGCGCGCCGGGCAGCGCGGCGTCGATCGGGTAGCCGCCCTTCGGCACCGGGATCACGCGGTTCTCCTCGAGTGCCGGCACCTTCGCGAGCTCTGGGAAGGACTGGAGCGAGGCGAGCGTGCTGCCGCCGGGCTGCAGCGACACCCAGGCGCTGATGCCGAGTGATGGCAGCTGCGCGATGTCGAGCGGTTGGTCCGCAGCCAGCACGTTCCGGCCGCCCGCGGCCTCCACCGCGCGTCCGACGGGGCTCATCGGCCCGTACCCGGTGAAGCCCGCACCCTCGATCAGCGTCGGCACGGGCGTCTCGGACGCGACGCGCTCGGCGAGGGCCTCGAGGCCGCTCTGCATGCCGCGCGCGATCGTTGCGGCCTTCGCACCCTCGCCGACGGCGATCCCGAGCTGCGTCACGATCGTCGGGGCGGTCGCCAGCGGATCCGCGCCGTACCGGAAGATCGGTGCGTTGGTGGCGGCCTGCAGCTGCTGGAGCGCCACGGCGTCCATGGCGAGCGGGACGACGACGAGGCCGGTGGTCGGGTCCGCCGCCTCCGGGCCGACCGTGGCGGGCCCGGCCTCGACGAGCGTCGTGCCGAGACCGAGATCGCGCAGGATCGCGGATGCACCGGGGTCGGCCGACACGATGCGTGTCGGTGCGGACTGCAGCACGACCGTCTGACCGGCCGCGTCGATCGCCTGGGTCGGATACGGATCGACGGCGCCGGTGGGCTCTCCCTTCACGCCGCAGCCCGCGAGCAGGAGGGCCATCAGGGCGATGGCGACGAGGAGGGCCCGGCGCGGCACGTGACCCATGGTACCCGGGGCAGGACAGGATTCCGGGTCGCCGAAGTGGCAAGGCGGCATGGTCCGCACTCCTCCGTCCACCCCATCGGTGACCCCGCGCGCCAACCCGGAAATGGGCGGCAAACGCGGTGATAGCGTGCGAACCATGCTCCGAGAGCCCTCTATCGGCCTGCGCGAGGACGGCGGTCATGCCTGAACCGGCCCCGCGTCGCGCGCCACGGCAGAAGCGGCCCCGCCGGCCGTTCGCCAGCACGCTCGTGGTGCTCTCCCTGCTCGTGGTCGTCGCCGCCGGGGCGTTGCTCTACGGCGCCTCGCGGTACATCGACCGCCTGCCGACGCTCGACGCCATCAAGGCGCGCGAGATCGGGGCCAACAGCGAGGTCTACGACGCGCGCGGCACGTCGCTCGGCGTGCTCGCCAACGAGGAGAACCGCCAGCCGGTCACGTCGAGTCAGATCTCGCCGTGGATGAAGAAGGCCACGGTCGCGATCGAGGATCGACGCTACTACGAGCATGGCGGCGTGGACCCGCAGGGCATCGCGCGCGCCCTCGTCGAGAACGTCATGGCCGGGCGGGTCGTGCAGGGCGGCTCGACGCTCACGCAGCAGCTGATCTCGCAGATCTACATCGTGAAGCAGCGCACCGTCGATCGGAAGATCCGCGAGGCGGTCCTGGCGGTGCAGCTCGAGGATCGCTTCACCAAGGACGAGATCCTGACGGCGTATCTCAACACCGTCTTCTACGGCAACAACGCGTACGGCGTCGAGGCCGCGGCGCAGACCTACTTCGCCAAGCCCGCGAAGGAGCTCACGCTGCCGCAGGCGGCGCTCCTGTCGGGTCTGCCGCAGCTGCCGAGCACCTACGACCCGTACGAGAATCCGGAGGCCGCGCTGAAGCGCCGCGCGCAGGTGCTCAAGGCGATGCGCGAGGTCGGGTACATCACCGCGGCGCAGGAGCGCAAGGCCAACGCCACCAAGCTGAAGCTCAAGCGCGGGCAGGTCTACGGCAAGGTCAGCGAGTCGTTCTTCGTCCGCTACGTGGCCGACGAGCTGTCGAAGAACCCCGAGATCGGCTCCGCCGGCGTTCGCGCCGGCGGTCTGCAGATCACGACCACGCTCGACCCGAAGCTCCAGGCCAAGGCGCGCGCCGCGATGCGCAAGGTGCTCAAGACGCCGGGCGATCCGGATGCCGCGATCGTCTCGATCCGGCCCAAGACGGGACAGATCGTCGCCATGGCGTCGACGCGCTACTTCCGCAAGGACCAGTTCGACCTGGCCTCGCAGGGACGGCGCCAGCCGGGCTCCACGTTCAAGACGATCACGCTCGCCACGGCCATCGAGCAGGGGATCGATCCCAGCGGGACGACGTACATGTCCGCGCCGTTCTCGTGGCAGCCCGACCCCACCTCGCCGGTCTGGAACGTCTCGACGGCGGGCGGCTCGTATGCGGGCCCGGTCTCGCTCGAGAACGCGACGCTCGCCTCCGACAACACGGTCTATGCGCAGCTCGCCATCGACGTGGGGCCGGCCAACATCGTCGACATGGCCGAGCGCCTCGGGGTGCGTACCTCGCCGCTCTCGGCGGTGCCGTCGCTGACCCTGGGCGCGGATGGGGTCTCGCCGCTTGAGATGGCCACGGTCTACGCGACGCTCGCCAACGGCGGCGTCTACCACCGGCCGACGGCGATCAAGAAGGTCACCGACGCCGACGGCAAGGTGCTGCTCGAAGGGCGCACCACCGGGGTGCGCGTGATCCAGGACGGCGTCGCCGCGGAGGTCACGCGGATCCTCGGCGAGAACATGGTCAGCGGCACCGGTACCGGCGCGATGATGTCCGACCGTCGGCCCGAGGCGGGCAAGACCGGGACGACGGACAACCACACCGACGCCTGGTTCTGCGGGTACACGCCGACGCTCGCCACCTGCGTGTGGATCGGCTACCCCGACGAGACCAAGCCGATGTACGGCGTGGAGGGCGTCGGCGCCGTGTCCGGTCCGACGTTGCCGGCCGACATCTGGCACCTCTTCATGGATGCCGCGCTCGCCGGGACGCCGCCGGTCAGCTTCCCGGCGCCGAAGCGGCCCGTCGACTGGGCGCGCTTCGAGTCGCAGTTCGCGAACCGCGTCGTCTCCACGATCAGCGCGCCGGATCTGACGCTGACGATGCCGCCGCAGCGGACGATCACCGTCACCGAGCCGCCGGCGACGACCGAGGCTCCGATCACGGAAGCCGCCCCGGCGACGACGGCGGCGGATGGCGCCACCACGGCGCCGGTGCCGTAGCGGCACCGCGCGGCGGGTACACTCGGCCCATGGCCGTGCACGAAGAGCAGGCTGAGGTCGCGACCGTCGAGCTGACCGGCTCGGGCGTCGACATCATCCTCCCGCCGCCCACCGCGCCGGTTCGGCGCGTCGGACGCGGGCGCCTGCTCGTCGCGGTGCTGCTCGCCGTCGGCGTGCTGGTGGTCGCCGGAACGCAGCTGATCCGCTTCGACGGGACGAGCCTGCTGCCGACGCTGGCGCCCGCGACGCGCATCCTCCCGTCCGGCGCGCCACGCCCGCAGACCCTCGCCCGCCAGGATCAGCTGGTGCTGCTCGTGCCGGTGCAGCAGTCGCGCATCACGGCGATCCTCTTCCACCCGGTGATGGGTGCCGACGCGCTGCAGCTCGATCCGGTCGGCGAGCCCATCAACCAGGGGATCATCTCCCGCATCGTCTCCTCTTTCCAGGGGGAGAACGCCGGCGGACCGGCGTACCAGATCGACGGCGAGCCGACGTCCGTCGATATCGGCGCGCCGATCGGAACCGATACGTACGCCCCGGTCGACGGCAAGGTGCTGTCGATCACCCCGCTGATCGTCAACGGCACGACGTACGGCGACCAGATCGCGATCGAGCCGCTCGCAAATCCGGGCGTCGTCGTCGTGGCCACGGGCGTCAAGTCGGACCCGGCGCTGTCGGTCGGCTCGCCCGTCTCGACACGCCCCGATGCGTGGACGAAGCTCGGACGCATCGTCGACGTGACCGGCGCGCTCGATCCGCTGCTCGCGCGGTACACGCAGGACGGCGGCAACCGCCTCCACCTCGAGGTCCGCCCGGCGACGTCGGTGGCGGCCTCGTGAGGATCCTGTTCCTCGCCGACGTCTACGGCGCACCCGGTGTCAACGCGATCGAGGGCAACCTGCGCGCACTGCGCGCCGAGCTCGACCTCGACTGCGTGATCGTGAACGCCGAGAACGCCGCCGATGGCGCGGGCATCACCCCCAAGCTCGCCGATCGCCTGCTCGCCGCCGGGGCGGACTGCCTGACGCTCGGCAACCACCTGTGGCGTCGCAAGGAGATCGGGCCGTACCTGATCGAGGCGACCCGCGTCGTGCGTCCCGCGAACCTGCTCGACCGCCTGCCGGGGCGCGGGCTGACGGTGATCGAGGCCGGCGGCGCCAAGGTCGCGGTGATCAACCTGCTCGGCTCCTTCACGATGGAGCCCGCGCAGTCGATGTTCTCCGTCGTGGACCAGCTGATCGACGCCGCGCACCGCGAGACCCCGATCGTCGTCGTCGATGTGCACGCCGAGGCGACGAGCGAGAAGGTCGCGATGGGCTGGCATCTGGCTGGCCGTGCCACCGCAGTGCTCGGCACCCACACGCACGTGCAGACCTCGGACGTGCGCGTGCTGCCGGGCGGGACCGCCTACATCACCGACGCCGGCATGACCGGGCCGCACGACTCCGTGATCGGCGCGAAGAAGGACCTCTCTCTGCGCCGCTTCATCCTGCAGCAGCCGCAGCGGCTCGAGCCCGCCTCTGAGGACGTTCGCCTCGAGGGCGTGCTGGTCACGTGCGGCGCGGATGGCCGGGCAACGGACGCCGAGCTGTTCCGCCGCGGCGTCTGAGTCAGTCACCCGCCACGAGCGCGCGGCTGCGGGCCGGCAGCGCCTCGTCGATCGCGTCGGTCGACGACGCCCGCGGATAGCCCACGCGCGGGGCCAGCAGCGCCATCGCGAGGAAGACCATCACCCACGGCAGGTACAGGTACATCCAGTGCGTCAGGACGAGCTGGAACCCGATCATCAGCGCGCCGGCGAAGGCCATGGCGCGGGTCGCATCCAGGCGCCGGGGCACGAAGAAGAGCGCGACGGCTCCCAGGAGCAGGGCGGCCTTGAGCATCTTCTGCACGATCGCGAGGTCCGGGAAGCCCGGATACTCGCCCCAGTCCCAGATCGAGAACGGCGAGGGCCGGTCGAGCTGCCAGCCGAAGGTGCGATCCCAGAAGGTGCGCAGTGCGCCGGAGCCGTCGAGGGCGATCAGGACGCCCGCGAGCACCGCGGTGACGAGCGCCATGCCGAGCAGCGTGCGGAGCGAGCCGGGGCCGGGGCGCACCGCGGACCATGCGCGCTGGCCGCGCGAGAGGCGCACCGCCGGCTGGCCGTACGGCCACTCGCCTCGCGGTCGGGGGGCGGGGCGGTCGAGACGCAGCCAGAGCGGGATCAGGATCAGCGGCGCGAACTTCGCGAGCGCCGCCAGCATCAGCAGCGCCCCGCGCCCGACGGGGCGCGCGATCAGCGCAGCGCTCCACGCAAGGTACGCCGCGACGATCGAGTCGTTCGAGTCGCTCATGAACGTGTACGCCGACCAGGGCACAGCCAGCCAGAACAGCGCGAGCGCGGCCGCCAGCCGCCGACCGCCGAACTGCCAGCCGAAGACCGCGAGGCCGATCGCCGTCAGCAGGTCGAAGAGGCCGCTCGTGAAGTGCGCGGCGGGGAGGTCGTCCCAGCGACCGCTCCAGCCGAGCGCCGCCGTGCCGGGGACGTACGACAGGTACATCGCCGGGCCGTACGTGTCGCCGCGCTCGATGGCGGTCTCGCAGCGCCCGTCGGCCTGCACGTAGCCGCTGTAGGTGCCGTCGGCGTAGCGCGTGCCGCAGGGAGTCTGGGTCTTGATCGGGAAGCTGCCGTAGGGCGAGCGCCCGTCGAGGATGCGGTCCGCGCCGACCACACCGGCGTAGCCCACGTCGACGACGTTCGACGAGTACGCGTTGAAGCCGACGCGTCCGGCGGCGAGGATGATGATCAGCACGACCATGATCCACAGCGGCAGCCGCGTCGTGAACGCCGGCCGCTCCATCCGCCCGAGTCCGATCATGATCATGCGGAAGAGCAGGTAGACGAGCGGCGGGTACTGCAGCGGCACGGCCCAGAAGACGAGCCCGCGGTTGAAGCACCACAGCGAGGCGGCGAGCGAGACGATGGCGAGGACGTCGAGCGTGCGCAGCGAGCGCAGGCGGCGCCAGTCCACCATCACGAGGACGAAGAGGATGATCAGCGTGCCGATCGCCCAGGGCTCGTTGATCTTGCGCCCGAACCCCTGGCCGCCACGTGCCATCGACCAGGCGACCTGCGGTCCCACCCGGGTGTACGTCACCGTGCCGGTGGCGTCGGCCACCCCGACCTCTGCGATCTGCTTGTCAGCCGAGTACCACTTGATCTTCCACGTGCCGAGATCGAGTGCGCCGTAGGAGCGGACGGGCCGGCCGTGATCGCGGTAGCGCGCGATCCAGGCGGCCGCCTTGGGATCCTTCGCCGCGATCGCGGTGGCCCGCTTCTCGTCGAGCCGCTGCGCCGGCGCCAGCTCCCGCGGGATCGTCACGCTCCACACCCGCTTCTCCGGATCGAACAGCTTCACGACCGCGAGGGTCCCCCCATCGGAGGCCGCGTTGAGCGAGCAGTTCCAGAACGCGCTCTCGTTGGCGAAGACGCAGGACCACTGGGCGAGGGGGTTCTGCGCGACCAGCTCGCGGACGCCCTTGCCCGTCTGGGCGAGATCCTGTGCCTGCAGGCTCGACAGCTTCGGCTGGGCCGCGTCGGCGCTGCCGGGCAGGCCCGCCAGGAGCAGCGCGCAGGCCGCTGCGATGACGAGCCAGCGCCGCGTCATCGCAGAACGCGCAGACCGCCGAACTTGGTCTGGTCCTCCTTGCGGGACTTGAGTCCGAACCAGAGGGCGACGAGGACGAGGACGAAGCCGACGATCGGGATGATCGCGAGCGCACCGACGACGACGCTCGCCACGGCGACGATCGCGGTCACGCCCCACCGGGTGCCACCGCCGGCGATCGCGCGATTGACCATGCGCGTGGTGACCCAGGCCGTGCCGGCGCCGATGGCGGCTCCGACGACCAGGCCCACGAACGGCAGCTGGTCGCCTGCGGCGATCTCGAAGGCGGCGGCGGCGCCGACCGCGCTCAGCGCGATCCGGAACGGGATCGGCAGGACGGCACGGGCGGCTGCCTCGACGAGTCCGATCGCCCAGGCGCCGATGGCGAAGGTCGTCTCGGAGGCGAAGCCGAGCGCTCCGGGCGTCCAGCCGATGATCGCGGCGATGGCGAGCACGCCGAGCGGGAGGATGGCGGCGAGGCCGCAGGCGACGGCCAGACCGGCACCCTGGCTGACACTGATGAGGATCTCCATGCGCGAATCCTACGGGTCAGATCAGGTAGCGCGCGCCCTCGCGGTCCACGTCGATCAGCGCGTCCAGCACATCGCCGAAGTCGTCGCCGTCGACCTGGGCGGGGAACGGCGTGTCGCAGCGCAGTTCGACCGTCGAGACGTCATGCCAGTACGCGATGCGGGGATCGCCTGAGCCGCGGGCGTGGCGGTGGTCGACGATCAGGCGCTGCGCGAACCCGAGGACGTCGCGACGGTACATGCGGCGGGGCGCCACGATGTCGAGGCCCCCGTCCGCCGTGGCGGCGGGCGCGAGGTCGAGCGGCAGGGGGCCGATGTACGACCACGGTGCGAGGTTCACCGCGATCACGTACGCCACGCGCTCTGTCGTGTGCCCCGTGTGGAGCGTGATGTGCGGATGGCTGTACTGCCCGCGCGCCACGAGCTTGGCCAGTTCGCGGGCGTAGACGACGTCGGGGGAGCGGCGCTGCTTGCCCGTCCGCACCTGCCCGTCGACACGGCGGACGACTGCGGCATCGAGGCCGACGCCGCAGTTGAACGCGAAGCGGCGGCCGTTGATGCGGCCGATCCGCACGCGGCGCTCGGTGCCCTCGCGCATCGCCACGGCGAGTCGGCGGGCGGCTGCGGGGATCGAGGGCGGCAGACCGAGGTTGCGCGGCATCACGCTGGTGCCGCCGCCCGGCAGCAGCCCGATCGGCACCTCGGCGCCGATGCCGTTGAGCACCTCGTTGGACGTGCCGTCGCCGCCCAGCACGATGATCGCGTCGAAGCCGTTCGCGACGCCCTCCCGCGCCAATTGCGAGGCATGGCCCGGGAACGTGGTGCGCGCGACCTCGACCGTCGCGGCCTCCTCCAGCTCGCGCTGGGCTGTGCGCTCGACCGCGGAATTGACGCGGGAGGCGACCGGATTGACGATGAGGAGGGCGCGCATGGGAGGGAGGGGATCGGCCGAAGGCAGCTTGCGTCTTCACCGAGACGCTACCCCGTC
>CAZPQP010000049.1:0-11584 GCA_964588635.1 uncultured Bifidobacterium sp. | reverse complement strand
ACGTTCTTGATCTTCTCGGCGTCGGCGACGGACGAGCCGCCGAACTTCATCACGACGGTGTCGAAATCCTGCTCTGCGCGTGCTGCCATAACGCTCCGCATGGTCGCAGAGCCCGGCGGATCAGGCGCAACTCAGGTGTCGATGGTGCGACGCCCTTCGAGGGCGCGCCCGAGCGTGACCTCGTCGGCGAACTCGAGGTCGCCGCCGACCGGCAGGCCGCTGGCGAGGCGGGTGATCCGTGTGCGGTCGCGCAGCAGGCCGGCGATGTACGCGGCGGTGGCCTCGCCGGTCATGGTGGGGTTCGTCGCGACGATCACCTCGCTGATGCCGCCGCGTTCGACGCGTGCGACGAGCTGGCTGATCGTGAGATCCTCCGGATCCACGCCGTCGAGCGGCGAGAGCGCGCCGCCGAGCACGTGGTACCGGCCGCGGAAGGCACCGGAGCGCTCGATCGGATCGACGTCCTGAGGCGCCTCGACGACGCAGAGGATCGTCTCGTCGCGCCGCGTATCGCGGCAGATGGGGCACAGACCATCCTCGGCGAAGCCGAAGCACTCCGGACACGGCTGGATGCGCGCTCGAGCCTCCTCGATCGCCGTGGCGAGCGCCAGCGCATCGCCCTCGGGCACGCGCAGGAGGTGCACGGCGAGGCGCTGGGCGGAGCGGCGCCCGACGCCGGGCAGCCGCGTCAGCTCGCGGACGAGCGCCTCGGCGGAGGGCGGCAGCACGCCGGCTAGAACCCCGGCAGGTTGATGCCCTGCGTCAGCGGTCCGAGCCGCGACTGCTGGGCGGCCTCGGCCTGGTTCTTGGCGTCGTTGAGCGCGGCCAGCACGAGGTCCTGCACCATGTCCGGATCGTCGGGGTCGAGCAGCTTGGGGTCGATCGTGATGCCGCGCCACTCGCCGGCGGCGGTGCACGTCGCCGTGACGAGGCCGTTGCCGGCCTGGCCGGTGACCTCGAGGACGGCGAGCTCCTGCTGTGCAGTGGCCATGGCCGCCTGCATCTGCTGGATCTGCTTCATCATCGCCTTCTGGTTCATCCGATCTCCTCTTCGCTGGCGTCCAGAGTCTCCACGAGGTTGCGGACGAACTCCTCCTCGCGGGTGTGCGGGTCGTCGAGCGTGCCGTCGTAGTTCTCGGAGTGCACGACGTTCAGGTCGACCTCGGCGGGTGCGGGCTCGACCGGCACGGGCTCCACGGCCGCCTCGACCGGCGGAGCCGCCATCGGTGGCGGCGGTCCGCCGTCATCGGCGGTCTCGAGGACCACGCGCACCTCGGCGCCGAGCGATGCCGTCAACGCGGCAGCGAGCTCGTGGCGGTTCTGCTCGCGGTCGGCCTGGCTCTTCTGGAACTGGCTGGCGCTCGGGAAGGCGACGACGACCGCGCCGCGCTCGATGCGCAAGGGTGCGGCGGGCATCAGCATGGAGCGCAGCTTCGGCGACACGCGCGAGAGCGCCTCGTCCCAGACGTCGCGCAGCTCGGCGGCCGGCAGGTCGAGATCGCCGGCGGGCTCGCGCGGCGGGGCGGCGGGCGGCGGGGCGGGAGCGGCCGGCGCCTCGACGGCGGGTGCCGGCGGCGCCACGGGCTCGGCGGCCGGAGCAGCGGGCGCTGTCGGTGGGGCATCGTCCTCGTCGGCGTGGAGCGCGTCGGGTTCGACGAGCGGTGCCGCCGGGGGCGTTGCGGCCGGGGCATCCCACGGCGGAGCCTCGTCGGTGGGAGCGGCTGGTGCTGCGGCCGCCGGCGGCGCAGGTGGTGCGACGGGAGCGGCAGGCGGCGCGGCGGGTGCCGGAGCAGCGGGTGGGTCGACCGGCGGCAGTGGGGCGGCAGCGCGTGCCGGCGCACCTCCCTCGAGCGCCTCGATGCGGCGCAGCGCACCGTCGAGCGTGCGGTCACCGGCGGGACGCGCGGCCTTGATCAGCAGAAGCTCGAGCGCGAGGCGCGCGTCAGCGCCACTGCGCAGCGAGCCCTCGGCGTCGAGCAGACCGTCGATCAGCGCGATCGCGGCGCCCTCCGTCATCTGCGTGGCCGCGCGCTTCACCGCGTCCTCGACGGTCGAGCCGAGCATGGCGCTGCGCGGCGGCGCGCCGAGCTCGAGCGTGAGCAGCACGACGCGGAGGCGGTCGATCAGGTCGCGGATCAGGCGGCTCAAGTCCTGGCCGCCCTCGACAAGCTCGTCCAGGCGCACCAGCGCGCTGCGGGCATCGCCGGCGTTGACGGCGTCGATCAGCTGCGTCAGCACCTCGTCATCGACCACGCCGAGGATCGCCTGGGCCGAGGCCGCGTCGATCGCACCGCCGCTGGCGGACGAGAGCTGGTCGAGCGACGAGATCGCGTCGCGGAACGAGCCGCCGGCGTGGCGCGCGATCAGGCGCAGCGCATCGTCGTCGGCGCCGATCGACTCGGCGTCCGCGATGCGGCGAAGCGCCTCGAGCAGCTCGTCGGGCGTGGGGCGCAGGAAGGCGAAGGACTGGCAGCGGCCGCGCACGGTGTCGGGCAGGCGGTGCGGCTCGGTCGTGCAGAGGATGAACACGACGTGCGGCGGCGGCTCCTCGAGCGTCTTGAGCAGCGCGTTGGCGGCGTCGGTCGTCAGCGAGTGGGCCTCGTCGAGGATGTAGACGCGATAGCGGCCGAGGACGGGCTGCTGATTGACGCGATCGCGGATCTCGCGGACATCGTCGATGCCGCGGTTGCTGGCCGCGTCGAGTTCGAGCACGTCGAGCGCCGTGCCGTCGCCGATTGTGCGACACGACTCGCATTCGAGGCACGGCGTCGTCGTCGGGGCGTCGAACGCCTGGCAGTTGAGCGACTTGCCGAGGATCTTCGCGAGCGACGTCTTGCCCGTGCCGCGCGGGCCGGAGAACAGGTACGCATGGCGCACCCGTCCCTGCTCGATCGCGTTCGTCAGGGTCTGCACGACGTGGCGCTGCCCGACGACGTGCGCGAGGTCCTGCGGGCGGTACTGGCGGTAGAGCGCGGACACGCTGTGAGCCTACCAGCCGCTCGCGGCCACGACGCGCCCTCCGCGAGCCTGCGGCCCGCGGAGGAGACGTAGCGGCCGTGCACCCTCCGTTGTGGGGAACCGGTCTGCCCGTTTCACCGGCCGATCGCTCCGATCAGGCGGGACCGCGGCGCACCGGCGGATTCTCTGAGTGCTGCTGCCTTCCGGCCCTGACACGGTTCGAGGTTGCCGATCGCGCGGGACCTGACCATCAACGCTCCTGGTGGTGCCACGTACTCCTTGTTCCCCCCGAGAGAGGGGATTGGTGCCCGGCTGAAGCGGATTGCCGGTCGAGGGTACCGCGAACTCCCCGCCTAGCACGGCCATGACGGAGGGTAGACGAAATCATCAGCCCGAGGGGGCGTCGTCGCCCGGTGGCGGCACGTCGGGCGCGGTATCGACGGCTGCTGGCGGCGTCGCGGGGGCCGCCGGCGGAGCTGAGGCCGTGTCGGCGGCGGTCGGCGCGCCGGTGGCAGCGGGCGCGACCGGCAGCTTCTTCGGGCGGCCCAGCAGCACGATCATCCAGATGATCAGGCCGACCCCGAGCAGGCCGATGACGAGGCCGATGCCGAGCGTCCACCAGCCGATCGTCTTCAGGATCGGCGCACGGAACTTCAGCGAGGCATCCACGGCCATGCCCGGCCTGCCGTCGGTCCGCATCACGACGACGCGGACGTCCTTCCCCTCGAGGTCGGCGACCGAGAGCGTGATGTCGCCGGTGGTGCTGTCGGCCTGGCGTACCCAGAAGTCCTTCGTGGCCGGTGCGGCGACGCGCTTGCGTCGACCGGGTTCCACGACGAGTCGCACCTCAGTGCCGTCGCCGGCGGCGATGCCCTGCGGATCCGGTGCCTGCGGCGAGCCGTCGGCGCTCGTGCCCGCGGGCTCGAGATGCGCGATGGTGACGTTGCGCAGGTAGCGATCGACGTCCTTGGCGGCGGCAAGGCCGACGAACACGGGCGCGCCGCCGGGCTTGGGCGTGACGCGGAACGTGACCGTCGCGTCGGCCACCTGCGACGGGATGTCATTCGCCTTGATGCTGAATTCCGGGGAGACGATCGCGACGACCTTCTTCGGCGCATTCAGGCCATTCAGCGGGATCTCGAGACCGGAGCCATCGCCGAGCCAGCCGACGATGCCGATGCCGATCGCGAGGAACGGCAGGGCGATCAGGGTGAGCAGCCCGCCGAAGACGATGCCGACGATCTTCATGCCGCGAGCGTACGCCTTTCGGCGGGCATAGTCGATAGTCCGGACGGATGTCCGGGGGGCCGCAGGCTACATTTGTCGCATTGCTTCGCGAGAAGGAGGATCTCGTGTCGACGGAGGACTTCAACCGGACGGTCCTGACAGACGCCATTGCCGAGCATCTCGCGCTGCGCCAGCGCAACGCGCAGCTCGAGTCCGTCATGCCGCTGCGCGACTACCTGCCGAACGACTACCTGCGCGTCGAGGAGCCGACCAATCAGGGGCTCGCCGTGCCGATGCGGCAGTGGTTCGACGTGGACGAGGGCGACGCCCTCGACTGGGCTGCCTAGTCCCGCCGGCTGATCGCCGATCAAGGGGTCTCGGCACCGTGGACGCGGTAGACGTATGCCGGCCAACGCCCGCGAGCCTGCACCGCGGCTAGGGTAAGGGCATGGCCAACGACTTCACCTCCCTGCTCGCCGACCAGGTCGGCAACGAGTTCTCCGCCTCCCAGCAGTACATCGCCGTCGCCGCGTGGTTCGAGCAGCAGACGCTGCCCGAACTCGCCGCCTTCTTCTACCGCCAGGCGGTCGAGGAGCGCAACCACGCGATGATGCTCCTCAAGTTCCAGATGGATACCGATCGGGAGGCCTCGCTGCCGGGTGTCGCGCAGCCGAAGTCGGACTTCGTCAACGCCCTCGAGCCGGTTCAGCTGGCGCTGGCGCAGGAGAAGCGCGTCACGGAGCAGATCACGGCGCTCGCGAACGCCGCCCGGGCGGAGAGCGACTACCAGGCCGAGCAGTTCATGCAGTGGTTCCTCAAGGAGCAGGTCGAGGAGGTGTCGTCGATGAATGACCTCCTGAAGATCATCGAGCACGCCGGCTCGAACGTCCTGCTCGTCGAGGACTACCTGACGCGCGAGGCCGCCAAGGCGACGGGTGGAGTCGATCCCACGGCACCGCCGGCTGCCGGCGGTGCGCTCTGAGCCGCTAGTCCTGCGCGTCCGGCTCGGGCTCCGAGCCGGACGGCTCGACGTGCACCACCACGTCGGCGGACGGGAGGCGCTCCTCGAGGGACGCCTCGATGCGGTCGGTGATCACGTGCGCCTCGGCGACGGTCATCTGCGGATCGACGACGACGTGGACGTCGACGTGGCGGACGGCGCCGGAGCGGCGCGCGCGCAGCCGGTGGTAGCTGATCACGCCGGCCGGCTTCGTGCTCTCGAGGGTGTCGCGGATCGTGTCGAGGTCGTCCTGCGAGACGGTCTCATCGACCAGCACGCGCACGCCGTTGAGCACGAGGCGCCCGCCGGTCACCGCGACCCAGGCCGAGATGGCGATGCCGAAGATCGCGTCGACCTCGACCCAGCCGGTCACCGCGATCACGATGAGTGCCGCCGCAGTGCCGGCGCTCGACCAGACGTCGGCGGCGATGTGCGCGGAGTCGGCCTCGAGCGCTGCGGAGTGCGACGACTTGGCGACCCGCGCGACCCGGCGGGCGACGAAGAACGAGGCGCCGGCGGAGACACCCATCACGATGATGCCGAGCGCGGAGTTCTCGACGGGCTCGCCGAAGGAGCGCGCGGACTGCAGCACGACGAAAAGGGCGACGACGATCAGGATCAGCCCCTCGATCACCGCGGAGACGTGCTCGAGCTTCTGGTGGCCGAAGGGGTGCTTCGGATCGGGTGGGCGGTCGGCGGCGCGCACCGCCGCGAGAGCGATCAGTGCGGCCAGCAAATCGGAGAACGAGTGCGCTGTCTCCGCCAGAATTGCCGACGAGCCCGTGGCGACCGCGACGGCGCCCTTCACGGCCACGCTCGAGCCGGTCAGCGCGACGCTCAGCCACGCGGCGCGCCGCTTCGAGCGCGGCGCATCGAGGGGCAGGTCGCCGGACATCGCTGCACGCTAGCGAACGTCGCAGCGCATCCGCGTTCGAGGCGCTCCTAGACCTCTGGCACGGCCTGATCAGCACCGGATCTCGGCTACAGTCCAGCGGTCCCGGTGCACGTCACCCGACCGTCCGAGGTATCGATGTCCAAGCTCCGTGTTGTCCCCGCGCTCCTCCTGATCGCCCTCGCGGCGGCGCTCGCCGCCTGCGGTGGCAGCGATTCGGGTTCCTCCTCCGCCGCTGCGGATTCGACGGCCGCCTCGTCGGCTGCCGCCGATACGTGCGCCAAGGACCAGCTCGCGCTGAAGACGCCCGGCCAGCTGACGATCGGCACCGACAAGCCGGCGTACCCGCCGTACTTCGAGGACGATGATCCGTCCAACGGCAAGGGCTTCGAGAGCGCCGTCGCGTACGCGATCGCCAAGCAGCTCGGCTTCACGCCCGACGAGGTCAAGTGGGTCGTCGTGCCGTTCGACTCGTCCTACGCCCCTGGCGACAAGAAGTTCGACTTCGACGTCAACCAGATCTCGATCACCACGGATCGCCAGAAGGTCGTCGACTTCTCGACGCCGTACTACACGGCGCCGCAGGCGATCATCGTGGCTGCGGACTCGCCGCTGGTCGGCAAGACGATGCTGGCCGACTTCAAGGACGCCCAGATCGGCGTGCAGGTCGGCACCACCAGCCTCGATGCCGTGACGTCGCTGATCGCGCCGTCCGTCGAGCCCAAGGTGTTCAACAACTCCAATGACGTCGTCGCGGCCTTCAAGCAGGGTCAGGTCGACGCGATCGTCACCGACCTGCCGACGGCGCTGTACCTGACCGCCGCCGTGCTCGAGAACGCCGCCGTCGCCGGCCAGTTCAGCGCCCCGGGTGGCGACCAGTGGGGTGCGCTGCTCCAGAAGGGCTCCGCGCTGACGCCGTGCGTCGACAAGGCGATTGAGGCGATGAAGGCCGATGGCGAGCTCGACAATCTCACGATGACGTGGATGGCCGAGCAGGCCGGAGCGCCCGAGCTCAAGTAGGCATGTGGGGCCGCGCCCCGTTGCGGGGCGCGGCCTCGGCCTTCCTCCATGAGCGCCGAGCCCATCAGCCGTCGGGAGGTTCGGGCCGCAGCGCGCAGGCGCAGCGACCGCCGCAACGCGCTGATCGCGGCCGTCTCGACGATCGTGGTGATCGGCGGTGGCGTGCTGCTGCTGACGACGCGCCAGGGCTGGCCGGTGGTGCAGGAGACCTTCTTCTCGCCGGAGGCCTTCCGGACGTCGTTCCCCGCGATCCTGCGCGGCTTCTGGATCGACGTGAAGCTGTTCCTCGCGGTCGAGGTGCTGGTGCTGATCGCCAGCCTCGGTGTCGCCGTCCTGCGGTCCACCCGGGCGCCGGCGCTGTTCCCGTTCCGGCTGATCGCGGCGGTCTCGACCGACCTGTTCCGCGGTATCCCGACGATCCTGGTGGTCTATCTGATCGGCTTCGGCGTGCCGGCGCTGGCACTGCCCGGCGTGCCGAACGATCCGATCATCCTCGCGGCCTTCGCGCTCACGCTCTCCTACACGGCGTACGTGTCCGAGGTCTTCCGCGCCGGGATCGACTCGGTGCACCCGGGTCAACGCGGGGCGGCGCTCGCGGTCGGTCTGTCGCGCGCCCAGGCGATGCGCTTCGTGATCCTCCCGCAGGCGGTCCGCAACGTGATCCCGCCGCTGCTCAACGACTTCATCTCGCTCCAGAAGGACGTCGCCCTGGTCTCGGTGCTCGGCATCGTCGAGGCATTCCGTGTCGCGCAGATCGATGCGGCCTCGACGTTCAACTACACGCCGCTCCTCGCCGCCGCATCGCTGTACGTGATCGTGACGGTCCCGCTGTCGCTCTTCCTCGATCGCATGCAGAAGCGCGATCGTGGTCGCCGCCGGCTCGAGGAGGCGCGTCGATGAGCGCCCCGGTGCTCGAGATCCGCGGCGTCACGAAGGCGTTCGACGGCAAGCCGGTGCTGCAGGGCATCGACCTGAAGGTCGAGGAGCACACGGCTGTGGTGATGATCGGCGCGTCGGGCTCCGGCAAGTCGTCGCTCCTGCGCTGCATCAACCTGCTCGTCGACATCGACGACGGCGACATCCTCCTGGACGGGGACGTCGTGACGGATCCGTCGGTCGACCCGCAGCGCGTGCGCCGCTCGCTGGCCATGGTCTTCCAGCACTTCAACCTGTTCCCGCACATGCGCGTGCTCGATCAGATCACGCTGGCGCCGATCAAGGCGCACGGCATCCCGAGGGACGAGGCGGTGGAGGAGGGGCGGGCACTGCTCGCGCGCTTCGGCCTGGCCGATCGCGAGCGCGACTATCCCGATCAGCTGTCCGGCGGTCAGCAGCAGCGTGTGGCGCTGATCCGCGCGATCGCGACGCGCCCCCGCGCGCTCCTGCTCGACGAGATCACGAGCGCCCTCGACCCCGAGCTCGTCGGCGAGGTCCTCGAGGTCGTGCGCGAGCTGAAGGTCGGCGGGATGACGATGCTGATCGCCACGCACGAGATGGCCTTCGCCCGCGACGTCGCCGACGAGGTCTGCTTCCTGCACCAGGGTCGCGTCGTCGAGCGCGGCCCGGGCCGCCAGATGATCGAGAGCCCGCAGGAGCCGGAAACCCAGAAGTTCCTGGCCCGCATGCTCGCCACGCGCTCCGTTGGTTAACAGAGGGGTCTGGCCCCTCTGTTAACCAACGGCAGCACATTGCGACATGCCCTTGATCACGCTTCGCTTCGTTGGTTAACAGCGGGGCCAGACCCCTCTGTTAACCAACCGCCGTCGTACCGCGCGCTGGTGGTTAACAGAGGGGTCTGACCCCTCTGTTAACCAGGGCTCGAGCAGCATCGTCGCTCGCGCCGGCGAGGTTGCGTTGTCTTCCTAGATCCTGCTTGGCGCCGGCTTTCGAATCCCTCCGTCTGGTGCGGAGTCCCGCGTGCGGTGCGCTGGTAGCCTGTCGCCTGTTTGGAGACGTGGCCGAGTGGCTGAAGGCGCCCGCCTGCTAAGTGGGTATTGGGGGTAAACCTCAATCGAGGGTTCGAATCCCTCCGTCTCCGTTCTTCCTGGTGCGTTGCGCTCGGGTAGAGCGCGGCGCTCCCGGCAATTGCTCGAATCCTCGATTTCATCGAGGGTGCACGACGCGTGCTGCGCGGGATCAGCTTCGTGATCGGTAGCAGGGGCGTCGAGTCGGGCTGCGCCCGTCTCGAGCAGCAGCGTCGTGGGCGCCGCCCAGTAGCCGCTATCTCCCATCTGTGGCGCTGGGGCGGCTTTCGAATCCCTCCGTCAGCCTTCCGCCGCTAGGCTTCCCACGTGACCGCCCGTTGAAGGGCGACGAGAAACGGGAGGCGCAGATGAGCGACTACGCAGTGATCAACCCGGCCACCGGGGAGCACGTCAAGGACTATCCGACGATTACCGATGCCGAGCTGGCCGACGCGGTCGCCCTCGCGCAGAAGGCGCATGACGAGTGGTCGCGTTCGACGACCGTCAAGGAGCGCGCCGAGATGGTGCGCAAGGTTGGCGATCTGCACGTTGAGCGTCGCGAGGAGCTGGCCGACATCATCGTGCGCGAGATGGGCAAGCCGCGCGAGCAGGCCCTCGGCGAGATCGACTTCTGCCAGGCAATCTACGAGTACTACGCGGATCACGCTGAGGAGTTCATGGCGGACGAGTCCGTCACGCTCTCGTGGGGCGAGGGCTCCGCGGTTGTCAAGCGCCGCTCGATCGGCGTCGTGCTCGGGATCATGCCGTGGAACTTCCCGTATTACCAGGTGGCGCGCTTCGGCGGCCCGAACCTGATCATCGGCAACACCGTCCTGCTGAAGCACGCACCGCAGTGCCCCGAGTCGGCCGCCGCGATGCAGCAGATGTACCTCGACGCCGGCTTCCCCGCGGGCGCGTACGTGAACATCTACGCGACGAACGCCCAGATCGAGACGCTGATCGGCGATCCGCGCGTCCAGGGCGTGTCGGTCACCGGCTCGGAGCGCGCTGGCGCCGCCGTCGCCGAGATCGCGGGCCGCAACCTCAAGAAGGTCGTGCTCGAGCTCGGCGGCTCGGATCCGTTCATCCTGCTCTCGACCGACGATCTCGATTCGGTCGTCGAGTCGGCCGTTGCCGCCCGCGTCGACAACGCCGGTCAGGCGTGCAACGCGGCCAAGCGCTTCGTCGTCGCGGAGGGTCTGCACGACGACTTCCTCGGCAAGTTCACCGAGGCGCTGGCGGCCGTCGAGACGGGCGACCCGATGTCGGCCGACTGCGCGATGGGTCCGCTGTCGTCGACCCTCGCGGCCGATCGCCTCGAGGATCAGCTGAAGCGCGCGGTCGCGGCCGGCGCCACGCTGGTTGGCGGCGAGCGCTCGGGCAACTACTTCACGGCGGGCGTGCTGACGGGCGTGACGCCCGATAACCCGGCTTTCCACGAGGAGCTGTTCGGCCCGATCGCCATCGTGTTCAGCGTCGCCGATGAGGACGAGGCCATCCGCCTCGCCAACGACACGCCGTACGGCCTCGGCTCGTATCTGTTCACGACGGATGCCGCCCAGGCGGAGCGCGTCGCCGACAAGATCGAGGCCGGCATGGTCTTCGTCAACGTCGTCGGGGCCGACGCGCCGGAGCTGCCGTTCGGCGGCGTCAAGCGCTCCGGCTTCGGCCGCGAGCTGGGCCGCTTCGGCGCCGAGGAGTTCGTCAACCGCAAGATGATCCGCATCGGCTGATGCGCACTAGGAGGGCGGGGTCGATCGACCCCGCCCTCCTACCGTCGCTGCGGCGGTTCGAGCCCGACGACGATGCGTACGCGATCCGCGACGCGATCGACGGTCTCTTGAGAGGCGGTGCCCCAGCGTGCAATCAGTCGCCCGCGGGAGATGGAGCGCAGCTTGACGGGGAGGGCGTAGGACGTCGAACGCAGGCCGCCTTCGCCGGCGGCGATCTCGACGGCTCCATCATTGGTACGAGGCGTGCCGGTCAGTGGCACGACGACGGCGAGCCCGCCGCGACCCGTTCCGACGAGATCAGAGCTGATGACGAGCACCGGACGTACCCCCGCCTGTTCGTTGCCACGGACCGGGTCGAGGTCCGCGAGCCAGATCTCACCGCGTCGCGTTCGGGGGTATGTCATCGGGGTCCAGGGGGTATGGCTCGCGTGCGAGGGCGTAGAGCTCGTCGGCATGCTCTTCGTCCCACGCGTTCATCGCTTCGAGGAGCGCTTCGTCGGCGCGTCGGTCGAACGTGCGCTCGAGCAGGTCCGCTGCGGTGATGCCCGCAGCTTCGGCGAGACGTGCGATCTCAGCACGCGTCTCGGGATAGACGCGCACGGTGGTCGTGGTTCGCTGAGCCATGGTGTCGAGCATAGGTGTAATCAGTAGTGGATGCAACGTGATGCGCGAGCGACGCGGATGCACCGCAAGGCACCGGTTGCGCGCGCCTCTCGCGCCCGCTGCACCGCGGCCTTCGCCTATCGTCCCGGGCATGAGCCTCATCGAGTCCAGCCTGCCCCTCGACGAC
>CAZPQP010000048.1:5200-11668 GCA_964588635.1 uncultured Bifidobacterium sp. | reverse complement strand
AGATCTTCCTGCACACCGAGAACGGCCTGCTCGGCGTCGGGCCCCGCCCCGCCGAGGGCGAGGTCGATCTCGAGCTGATCGACGCCGGCAAGAAGCCCGTCACGCTGATGCCCGGTGCCGCCGCGTTCGACTCGGCGTCGTCGTTCGCGATGATCCGCGGCGGCCACATCGACACCGTCGTGCTCGGCGCGCTCGAGGTCTCCGAGACCGGCGACATCGCCAACTGGATGATCCCGGGCGGAAAAGCGCTCGGCGTCGGCGGTGCGATGGACCTCGTGACCGGCGCGAAGCGCGTGATCGTCACGATGACGGCGACCACACCCGAGGGCGAGCCGAAACTCGTGCCCGCATGCACCCTCCCCCTCACCGCGTCGGGCGTCGTGAAGGTCGTAATCACCGAGCACGCGGTCTTCCGCGTGCTCGACGGCGAGCTCGTGCTGACGGAGCTGCTCGACGGCGCGACCGCGGAGACCGTCGCCGCCGAGACGAGCGCGCGCTACCGCGTCGAACTGGGCTAGGCGCCCGGCGAGATCGTCGTGAGCCCGGCGAGTCGAGCGGACGCCGCCTGACGCTCGTCGTAGGTGACGAAGAGATCGACGGTGCCGAGGCTCATGGCCGTGGCGATGTGTATCGCGTCGAGCGCACGGAGACGCGTGCCCTCGAGCACGCCCGCCCGCACGAGCGTGGCGGTGCGCACCATGATGAGCATGACCTCCTCCATCACGATCATCGCGTTCTCGATGAGCCCGCTGAGTTCCCCGTGGGAGCCGCCTGCTTCGCGCGTCGCGATGCGGAGCACCTCCGTCGCGACGATCTCCGACGAGACGGTGTCGCATCCGCGCACGAATGCACGCAGTGCGTCGCTCTCCACTTCCGCCCGTAGAAGCTTGACCAGGGCGGAAGCGTCGAGGTACGCGATCACCAGCGCTCCTCCTCGCGCATCGCGAGCAGGGCATCCGTGAACATGTTCGGCGGGCCGGCGATCTGCAACGGCTCGAAGGTGCCGGGTCGGCGCTTCGGCGGAATCGCCTTGCCCTCGGCGATCAGTTGATCGAGCACGGAGGAACGATGCGTCGGTGGCCCGAGTTCGGCGACCGGCCGATTGTGATCGGTCACAACGAACCGCTCGCCCTCGGCGACACGGCACAGATAGGTGCTCAGGTTCCGACGCAGCTCGGCGATTCCGACGGTCTCCATTGTGTACATATTTGTAGCATTTTCGGATGCTGGTCGGCTCGGCTTGGCAACAGCAAGAGACATGCCCTCCACCCTACGGCGACGCAAGCGCGCCGTGCCGCGCGCATCCGTACGACCAATGCGCGGGCGCGATCGCCCGCGCACCGCACTCAGGCGCAGCGCGCACGATCGCATGCCGAACGCGCGCGATGTCCGCCGTCCATGCGCTGCGACGCGCTACGGCCAGAGGCCAGTGGCCGGCGGCACGCGCAGGCCGTACCTGGCGCCGAGCCGGTTGAGCAGCTCGATCAGCTCCTTCTTCGTCGCCGTCGCCTTGAGCGAGTAGCGCCAGCCGATCGGGTCGGAGGCCTGGCCCGACTTGAGCCAGCGGATGTACGCGCGGTTGGCGGCCAGCGATTGGTCGAACGAGCGCTCGAGCAGCGTCACCACACGGCGCAGCGAGGACGGCGGCACGGGCAGGGCGTTGACCTTCGCGCGTGCCGCGAGACGCCGCGGGATGATCTGGCGGTCGATGCGGTGCGCCGCCTCGCGGTGCGAGACCGTGCCACGCGCCACGTCGTCGAGCAGCAGGTTGAGGTCGAGACGCGGCCTGCCGCCGACCGACAGCGTGCGGATGGCACGCTGGAGCCAGTCGCGTGCGCTGAGCATCGTCAGCGAGAAGCCCTTCGGCAGCGGCTCGTTGAAGCGCGTGCCGCCCTTGAACGTCAGCACCGGGATGACGCGCATCGAGCCATGCTGGCGGAGGTAGGCGAGCCCGTCCGCGGACAGCTTCGCGCCGCCGTCGACGGACTCGCCCGCCGCGCCGCCGAAGTCGCCGCCGCCGATCAGCACGCGCTTCTGCGCGCGCGTTGAGACGGCGCTGAGCACCGCCGGCTCGGCGTAGAGCGCGATCTCGCCGGAGCAGCGCTGCACCGTCGTGCCGAAGCAGTTGGCGCCGAGATCCGCTCCGCCGTCAGCCGTCGGCTTGAGATCCAGGTTGCGCATGATCTGCGCCGGCGGCGCCTCGAGGGTGACCATCGAGGAGAGCTTCACCTTGAACCCGCCAATCGACACCTCGATCGTGACCTTGACGGTGAGCGTGCCGCGCCGTGCGAGCTCGCGCTGCAGCTCGGGAGAGAGGGTCAGGATGATCGCATCCTGCGTGGCGCGATCCGACGTGCTCGTGCCCGTCGAGATGACCTCGCCGTCGACCATCATGGTCACCTTCACCATGCACGACTCCGAGGCGCCGGCGCAGCCGAGATCGACGTGGATGGTGCCGTCCGGCTCGACGTCGAGACCCGCGTCGAGCACCGATTCGACCGAGGCCGCCATCGGTGCCGCGGGCGTCACCGAGCCGGAGGCGCTCGAGGCCGGGCTATCACCGTACGCGTTGGTCGCGACGACGCTGAAGGTGTAGGTCGTCGAGTTGGCGAGTCCGGTGACGGTGCAGGAGAGCGGTCCTGCGGTCCACGCGCACGTCTGGCCACCGGGCGAGGCCGTCACCGTGTACGCGAGCACGCGGCCGCCGCCGGTGAAGGCGGGCGCCGTCCACTCGACCCTCGCGGCGCGGTCCGTCGCCGTCGCCGTCACGTTCGTCGGGCGCTGCGGGGCCACACCGCGGATGCGCGCGGTCGCCGTCGGCTGCGCGAGAACGTAGTTGTCGACGTCGGTGCCGGCGAGCGTCATGCCGGCGACCGTGACGAGCTTGCCCTCCGCCACGTTCGGGTCGGCGAACGTGCCGACGGCGTTCGCGACGTCGAGGCGGACATCGTCGACGCCGACGACGCCGACGAGCGTGGCGGCCGACGTGGTCAGCTGTGCCGCGGTGGTCTCGTCGAACGGGCGATCGGCGGCCGTCACGCCTGCGACGGTCAGCTGCCTGCGCTGCACCGTCACGATCACCTGCTGCGTCAGCCCGCTCTGGAAGTTGTCGGCGTCGGTCGGCGTGAACGTCGCCGTCACGACGTGCTGGCCGGCCGGCAGCTTCGTGCCGACGCCGATCGGCGCGCCGCCGGCGGCGTACGCATACGTGCCGGGGATGTCCGTGCCGTCGAAGGCTGCGCTCGGGTTCAGCTGCGTCGCCGACAGCAGCGTGCCGTACGTGATCGTGGCCGGCGTGGCCCACGTGATCGTCGCGAAGTCCTTCTCCACGATGGTGAAGGTCCCCGTGGCGTACGAGAAGATGTAGTTCGCCGCGGTCGCGCCCGAGCCGTGGATCGCGTACGTGCCCGGCGTCTCGCCCGGGTCGCGGACGAGGCTGACGGGAGCGGTCAGCACGCTCTCGGTGTCGCCGCGCACGAAGCCCGTGATCAGGCGTGTGAGCGGCGGATCGGCGAGCCCCCGGCGGCGCTGCGCGTTGACCGGCGTGACGGTGAGGGTCGCCGGGTTGACGGTGATCGCGAGCTGGCTGGACGTCTGCTGCAGGTAGTTGGCGTCGGTCGCGATCGTGGCGCTGACCTGGCAGGTGCCCGCACCGGTGGTCTCGAGGTTCGCGCCCGTCACCGCGCACGGACCCGAATCGACGTGGTACGTGATCGCGCCCGTGCCCGAGTGCGAGCCTGCCGTCAACGTCGTCGTCTGGCCGTAGGTGCGGGTCGTGGCGACCGCGCCGACGACGAGCGACTGCGGCGCTCGGTTGACGACGAGCGTGACGTTGCGCGACGCGCCCGCGTAGCTGACGGTGTTGTCCGGCGTGAACTCCACGTGGAGGGTATGCGTGCCCGCCGGCAGGACGTCGCCGACGGAGATCGCCTGCCCGCCGATGGAGTAGTCGAAGCGTCCCTCACCCGAGATATCGCGGTAGGCGTCGTAGGCGGCGGCGCTCAGCTGTGTCGCCGACAGCGGCGTCTCGTACGTGATCGGGGCGAGCGAGGCCCAGCTGATGCTCGCGCTCGCCTGCATCACGGTGACCGCGCCCTGGACGTAGACGACGTCGTAGTTCGCCGCCGTGCCACCCGAGCAGCGCGTCCACGGCGTGTGTCCGGCGTCGGTGGAGCGGGTGTAGGCCGTGGTGCACGTCTGACCGGTGACGACCGAGGCGGGATCGCCGTTGCGCAGGCCGACCGGACCTGGCGTGACGGTGGGGACGGGATCGCCGTGCGTGAGGGTCGTGCTCGAGGCGGTGATGGTGAGCGTGGCGCGCTGGATCGTCACATGGCCAGCCGTGTACGCGAGGGTGTAGTTCGCCGCCGTACCGCCCTGGCACGTCGTCGCCGGCGTCGTGGCCACCGCACTCGTCACCTCGTACGCCGTCGAGCACGACTGGCCGCTCACCACGCCCGGCAGATCGCCATTCAGCAGATCCGCATACGACGGCGTGATCGTCGGCACCGCATCGCCATACGTCACCGTCGGACTCGACGCCGTCACATGCAGCGTGGCGCGCTGGATCGTAACGTGGCCAGCCGTGTAGCTGACGGTGTAGTTCGCCGCCGTGCCACCCGAACAGCTGGTGGCAGGCGTCGTGGCGACCGCGCTCGACACGGTGTACACCGTGGAGCACGACAGCCCTGAGATCACCGACGCCGTATCGCTGTTCTGGAAGGCCGAGTAGCTCGGTGTGATCGTCGGCACCGCATCGCCGTACGTGACCGTCGGACTCGACGCCGTCACTGTCACCGACGCGCGCTGGATCGTGACCGTGCCGCCGGTATAGGAGAACGAGTAGTTCGCCGCCGTCGCACCCGAGCAGATCGTCGTCGGCGACGACGCGACAATTGCTGTGCGCACATACGTCGTCGTGCAGGTGATGCCCGTCACGACCGAGGCCGTGTCGCTGTTGGCGAAGGCAGAGTACGAGGGATTGATCACCGGGATCGGGTCGCCGTACGTCACGGTCGGGCTCGAGGCGGTGACGGTGATCGCCTTGCGGGCGATGGCGACGGAGCCGGCGGTGTAGGAGAACGTGTAGTTGGCGGCGGTCGCACCGGAGCAGGAGGTCGTCGGCGTCGAGCCGAAGGCCGAAGTGCTGACGTACGTCGTCACGCACACCGGCTGCGTCGTGACGATGTCGCCACCGACCTCGCCGTTGACCAGGCCCGCGTAGTTCGGCGTGACCGACGGCACCGGATCACCGAACGTGCGCGACGGGCTGGAGGCCGTGATCGTCGCGGCCTTGCGGGCGATGGTGACGGTGCCGAGCGGGTAGGTGAACTGGTAGTTGGCAGCCGCGGCACCTGCGCACTGCGTCGTCGGCGCGCTCGCCACCGGCGACGTCGGCAGGTACGTCGTCGAGCAGGTCGGCGTTGCCGTCAGCACGGTCTGGCTCTCCCCCGACTTCCAGCCGGAGTACGAGAGGACGGACACCGCCGGGACTGCATCGCCGTACGTCGGCGTGAGGTTCGTCGGCGTGACCGTCACGAGCTTGCGCTGCACCGTCGCCGTCCCCGCGACGTACGCGAAGGAGTAGTTGGCCGCTGCCGCACCGGAGCAGCTCGTCGTGCCGCCGGCCGCCACCGTCGTCGAGGTCGTGTACGTGGTGGTGCACGTCGGCTGCGTGGACAGCGCCGTGGTGGTCTGGCCGTTGACCCAGCCGCTGAACTGCGGCGAGACCGTCGGCACGGCGTCGCCGTAGGTCGGCGTGATGCTCGAGGCGGTGATCGTGAGCTGCTTCTTCGCGATCGTGACGGTGCCGCCGGTGTAGGTGAACGAGTAGTTGGCGGCGACGGCGCCCGAGCACGAGGTGGTCGGCGTGGTGCCGAAGGCCGAGGTCGTCACGTACGTCGTGGAGCAGCTCGGCTGCGTGGTCAGAACGGTCGAGGTATCGGAACCGGCGAAGGCGCCGAACGACGGCGTGATCGTCGGCACGGCGTCGCCGTACGTGACGTTCGGGCTCGAGGCGGTGATCGCCACCGACTTCTGCTGGATCGTGACCGCGCCGCTCGTATACGAGAACGCGTAGTTGTTCGCGACGGCGCCGGTGCAGGTCGTCGTGCGGTCGGCCAGGACGGCCGCGACCGGTGTTGTCGTGGTGTAGGTGGTCGAGCACGTCGGCTGCGTCGTCATCACGCCCGGCGTGGCGAGCGTCTGGCTGTTGGCGAGCGTCACGCTCGGCGTCACGGTCGGCACAGCCGCGCCGTAGGCGATGGTGTGGCTCGAGGCCGTGATCGTGACCGGCCGCTGGTTGATGGTCACCGTGCCCGCCGTGTAGGCGAACGAGTAGTTCGTCGAGGTGCCGCTGGCGCAGCTGGTCGTCGGCGTCACGCCCACGTTCGTCGTGACGGTGTACGTCGTGGTGCAGCTCATGCCCGACACGACGGCCGAGGTGGCGCCATTGATGAAGCCCACGTA
>CAZPQP010000048.1:0-5100 GCA_964588635.1 uncultured Bifidobacterium sp. | reverse complement strand
CTTCTTGCCGACCGTCACGAGGCCCGTGGGGTAGGTGAACGAGTAGTTGTCGGCGACCGCGCCCGAGCACGAGGTCTGGCGCAGCGTGGTCGAGGCGTTCACGGCCGTCGACGTGGTGTACGCCGTGGTGCACGACGGCACCGTCGTGAGCACCGTCTCGCTCTGCCCGTTGACCCAGCCGAGGTACGACGGCGTGATCGTCGGAATGGCATCGCCGTACGTGACGCTCGGGCTCGACGCCGTCACCGTCACGCCCTTGCGACCGACCGTCACCGCACCGGCGGTGTACGAGAAGGAGTAGTCATTGGCCACCGCACCCGTGCAGCTCGTCGTGCGATCCGCCAGCACAGCGGCCACATTCGTGGTCGTCGTGTACGTCGTCGAGCACGTCGGCTGCGTCGACATCACACCCGCGGTGGCCAGCGTCTGCCCATTCGCAAGCGTCACGCTCGGGGTGATCGTCGGCACCGCATCGCCGTACGTCACGGAATGGCTCGACGCCGTGATCGTCACCGGCTTCTGGTTGATCGTGACCGTGCCGCCGTAGTACGTGAAGGAGTAGTCAGTGGCCGTGCCGCCCGAGCACGAGGTCGTCGGCGTCACCCCCACGCGCGTCGTCACGGTGTACGTGGTCGCGCACGACTGCCCGGAGATCACGCTGGACGTGGCGCCGTTGACGAACCCGGCGTAGTCGGCCTGGATCGTCGGCACGGCGTCGGCGTAGTTGACGGTGTAGCTGCGCGCCGTCACATCGACGTTCTTCTTGCCGACCGTCACGGAGCCGGTCGGGTACGAGAAGGAGTAGTTCGCGGCGACGGCACCCGAGCAGGTGGTGGTGCGGTTGGCGAGCGTGGCTGCCACCGAGGTGGCCGTCGTGTAGTTCGTCGAGCAGCTCGGCACCGTGGTGAGCACCGCCTCGTTCTGCCCATTGACCCAGCCGGCGTAGCTCGGCGTGATCGTCGGCACGGCGTCGTTGTAGGTGACGCTTGCGCTCGAGGCCGTGACCGTCACCGCCTTCTGCTGGATCGTGATCGAGCCAGCCGTGTACGAGAAGTCGTAATTGGCGGCTGCCGCCGTCGAGCAGGCGGTCGCACGATCTGCCGCGACCGCGGCGACGTCGGTGAGCACGGTGTACGGCGTCGTGCACGACGCCTTCGTCGTGAGCACTGAGGCGTCCTCGAAGTTGGGCAGCGAGAAGCTCGGCGAGACGACGCCCGTCGTGCCGGCGACACCGCGGGCCACGGAGACGTCGTAGGCGATCACGGCATAGCCGTTGCCCGTCGCGTTGGCGTAGCCGGCGGCCTGCGTGAAGCGGGCGACCGAGCCCGATGCGTACGACGAGCCGCCGCCACCGCCGCTGGTGTGACCGCCGCCACCGCCGTAGTAGCCGCCGCCACCGCCACCGGCGTTCGCACTCGAGCAGCCGGCGCCACCGGTGCCCGAGGTGCCCGCAGCGGCGCACGCGGAGCCACCGGCGAGACCGGCCTCGCCGCCCGCGGCCTGCGTGCCCCCGCCGCCGCCGTAGTACTTGGAGTTGGTCTGCGTCTTGGCCGCGCCGCTTGCCGCCACGAGGCCGCCGCCGGCACCGCCGCCGTTGCCGTACGGCGTGCCGCCGTCCGCCCCACCCGCACCGCCGCCGCCACCGGCGACGAGCTGGCGCGTGCTGAGGCTCGCGGCGAGGTTCCAGGCACCACCGGTGGTGCGCACGTCGGTGGCGCCGCCGCCACCAGCCCCCGTGCCGTAGCCCGTGCCGCCGCCGTTGTACCCGGCCGTGGTCGTGGCGGTCGTCTGCCCGACGTAGACGTAGAGCGTCGACGACGGCGTCACCGTCAGCACGCCCTGCACACGACCGCCGAGACCGGCCGTCGAGGTCGGCGAGGCGAGCTGGCCGCCGCGCGCGCCGACGAGATCGACCGTGGCGCTCGTCACCCCGGCCGGCACGCTGAAGCTCTGCGCGGCGCCAGTGTAGGCGTACCCCGCGTACTTCCGTCCCGTCGTGGCGACGCTGATCGTCGAGGTGTCGGTCTGCAGGTACGTGACGACGGCGCGGTAGGCGCGCGTCGTCAGATCCGCCGTCGGGGGCGTGTACGTCGTGCCCGTCTGCGCCGGGGAGACGTCGTTCCACGTCGCACCTGCATCGGTCGAGTACTGCCACTTGCGCGAGGTCGACTCGCCACCCGCGCCGGTCCAGATCCCGTCGTTGGCCTGGAGCGTCAGCGGCGTGCCGGCCGTCGGCGAGATCACGGTGTCGACCGTCGGCAGCACCTGCAGCGTCGTCGTCGTGTCGCCGTACGTGACGGTCTGGCTCGTGGCGGTGATGGTGATCGGCTTGCGGTTGACGGTGACGCTGCCGGCGGTGTACGAGATGTCGTAGTTCGGCGACGTCGCGCCCCAGCAGCTCGTGCTCGGCGTGGTGCCCGCGTTCGACGTGACCGTGTACGCCGTGACGCAGCGCGCTGCCGTCGTGAGGTTGGCCGCGGCGGTCTCGGTGTTGACGAGACCCGCGTACGACGGCGTGATCGCCGGCACCGGGTCGCCGTACGTCACGGTCGGGCTCGATGCGGTGATCATGAGCGGCTGCCGCTGGATCGTGATCGAGCCGGCGACGTAGGCGAACGAGTAGTTCGTCGACAGGGCGCCGCTGCAATCGGTCGACGGCGTCAGCGTCGCCGACGTCGAGATCGTGTACGAGGCCGAGTCGCACGCCAGCCCCGTGATCGTCACCGTCGTCTCGTTCTGGCCGTTGACCCAACCGGTATAGGAGTACGGGGTGACCGTCGGCTTCGGATCGCCGTAGGTGACCGTGTGGCTCGTGGCGGTGATCGTCACCTGCTTCTTGTTGACCGTCACGGTGCCCGGCACGTAGGAGAACTGGTAGTTGAGGGCGCTCGCGCCGGAGCACGAGGTCGACGGCGCCGAGGCCGCGTTGCTCAGCACGGTGTACGCCGTGGTGCAGGTGGCGAGCGTGTCGAAGGCGCTCGTGTTCTGGCTGTTGACGTAGCCGACGTAGCTCGGCGTGATCGCGGGCACCGCGTCGCCGTACGTGCGCGTCGGGCTCGAGGCCGTCACGGTGATCGTGCGCTTGGCGATCGTGACGGTGCCCGACGTGTAGTCGAAGCGGTAGTTCGCCGCGGTGGCGTTGGCGCACGAGGTGGTCGGCGTCGTGCCGAAGGCACTCGTCACCGTGTACGTGGTCGAGCAGGTCGTGCCCGAGACGACGCTCGACGTCTGGCCGTTGACGAAGCCCGCGTAGTCCGGCGTGATCGTCGGCACGGCCGCGCCGTAGATGATCGACGGCACGCTGGAGGCCGTCACCATGATCGTCGCGCGCGTCACCGTCACGGCGCCGTCGACGTAGGTGAAGGTGTAGTTGCCGCCGACCGCGCCCGAGCAGTAGGTGCGCGCACCGGCGGCGACTGTGCTGAGGTTCGTGTACGCCGTGGCGCACGTCGGCTGGGTGGCGAGGATCGACTCGCTGTTGCCGTTCTGCCAGCCGGTGAAGGTCGGGGTGATCGTCGGCACCGACGGGTCGCCGTAGACGCGCGTGTGGCTCGAGGCGGTGATCGTGATGATCGCGGGCTGGATGTCGACGTACGCGTCGGTGTAGACGAACCAGTAGTTGTCGGCGACGGCACCGGTGCACGACGTGACAGGGCGCGCCCCGACGACGTCGGTGACGGTGTAGGCCGTCGTGCACGTCGGCTGCGTGGAGAACACGGAGGAGTCCTGGCCGTTGGCCATGTTCGTCAGCGAGAAGCCGACGGTCGGCACCGGCGAGCCGTAGAAGACCACCGGGATCGAGGCCGTCACGACGACGCGGCGCTGCGCCACCGTGACGAACCCATTGGTGTACGTGAACGAGTAGTTCGCGGCCACGGCGTTGGCGCAGGAGGTCGAGGGCGTCACCCCCACGTTCGTCGTGACCGTGTACAGCGACGAGCAGGTGGTGTTGCTCACCACGCTCGAGTTCTCGCCGTTCATGAACCCGGAGTAGCTCGGCGAGATCGTCGGCGGCGACGAGCCGTACGACACGGTCGGGCTCGAGGCCGTCACCACCACGCCCTTGCGCGTGACGGTGATCGTGCCGGGGATGTACGTGAACGAGTAGTTGGCCGCCGCGGCGCCGGAGCAGTTCGTGGAGGCGCCGGCGGCGACGGAGCTCGTGGACTGGTACGTCGTGGAGCAGGTCGGCGTGGCGGTGAGGATGGTCTGGTTCTGGCCGTTGACCCAGCCGGAGTACGACGGCGTCGGCGTGGCCACGGAGGCGTCGCCGTAGACCGCCGTGTCGCTCGAGGCCGTCACGTTGATGTTCTTGCGGATGATCGTGACGCTGCCGTTGGTGTACGAGAACGTGTAGTTGAGGGCGTCGGCACCCGAGCACGAGGTGCTCGGGATGACGAGGATGCCGTCGGTGCTGTTGTACGTCGTGCTGCAGAGCGGCGTCTGCGTCAGCACGCTCGGCCCCTGCCCGTTGACCCAGCCGACGTACGACGGCGTGATGCCCGGGACGTTGGCGCCGTACGCCACCGTCGTGCTCGAGGCCGTCACCACGACGTTCTTCTTGTAGATCGTGATCGTGCCGCCGACGTAGCTGAAGGAGTAGTTCGCCGCCCCCGCGCCCGTGCAGCTCGTGGTCGGCGTCGTGCCGTAGTCTCTCAGCACGGTGTAGGTCGTCGTGCAGACCGGGATCGTGCTGATGATGCCCGCACCCTCGCCGTTGACCAGGCCCGAGTAGGCGGGCGTGACGACGGGAATCGGGTCGCCGTACGTCACGTTCGAGTCGGATGCGGTGACGACCGCGCCCTTGCGCGCCACCGTCACCGTGCCCGCCGTGTAGGTGAAGGAGTAGTTGGCCGCGGCGGCGCCCGAGCAGCTCGTCGTCGAGCCGGCGGCGACGCTCGTCGTCGGCAGGTACGGCGTCGTGCAGGTCGGCACCGTGGTGAGGACGGTCTCGTCCTGCGCATTGACCCACCCGGTGTACGACGGCGTGATCGTCGGTCGCGCGTCGCCGTAGGTGACGTTGGCGTTCGACGCCGTGACGTTGACGGCCTTGCGCTGGACGGTGACCACGCCGCTCGTGTACGAGAAGGTGTAGTTGTC
>CAZPQP010000047.1:0-11685 GCA_964588635.1 uncultured Bifidobacterium sp. | reverse complement strand
TGCTGGCGACGCTGTACGGCGTGTTCGAGCGCGAGGAGGCCATGCTCGTCGAGGTCAACCCGCTCGTGCTGCTCGAGGACGGCACGTTCCTCGCCGCCGACGCCAAGGTGACGATCGACGACAACGCGCTGTTCCGGCACGCCGACGTGGAGGCGATGCGCGATCTCGCGGCCGCCGATCCGCAGGAGCAGGCGGCCCGCGACAACGACCTCGCCTACGTGAAGCTCGACGGCGACGTTGGCATCCTCGGCAACGGCGCCGGGCTCGTGATGAGCACCGTCGACGTGATCGCCCAGGCGGGTGGTCGCCCGGCCAACTTCTGCGACGTGGGCGGCGGTGCCAGCGCTGAGAAGATCTCGACGGCGCTCGGCATCGTGCTGAGCGACGAGAAGGTCAACAGCGTCCTGTTCAACATCTTCGGCGGCATCACGCGCTGCGACGAGGTCGCCAAGGGCCTGCTCGGCGCGCTCGAGACCACCGAGATCCGCGCGCCGATCGTGGTGCGTCTCGACGGCACCAACGCCGAGGAGGGACGCGCGCTGCTCGCCGAGGCGGCGCGCCCCGAGATCACGGTCGAGAAGACGATGCTCGAGGCCGCGGCCACCGCCGTCCGCCTCGCGAAGGAAGCGAGCTAGCCATGGCCGTCATCGCCACCAAGGACACGCGCCTGGTCGTCCAGGGCATCACGGGCCGTGAGGGCACGTTCCACGCGCTGCGCAACCGCGACTACGGCACCAACGTCGTCGCGGGCGTCACGCCCGGCCGTGCCGGCCAGGACGTCGAGGGCATTCCCGTCTTCGACTCGGTCGCCGACGCCGTCGACAAGCAGGGCGCCAACACGTCGCTGGTGATCGTGCCGCCGCGCTTCGCGGCCGAGGCGATCCTCGAGGCCGCCGACGCGGGCGTCGAGCAGATCATCTGCATCACCGAGGGCATCCCGGCCCACGACATGCTCGAGGTCTACCACTACATCCGTCCGCGCGGCATCCGCCTGCTGGGGCCGAACTGCCCCGGCGCGCTCTCGCCCGGCATCGCCAACATCGGCATCATCCCCGCCGAGGTCTTCAAGCCCGGCCCGATCGGCCTCGTCTCGCGCTCCGGCACGCTGACGTACCAGATCGGCGGCGAGCTGGCGGCCAAGGGCCTGGGCAACTCGACGATCATCGGCATCGGCGGCGACCCCGTGATCGGCACGTCGTTCATCGACGCGCTCGACCTCTTCCAGGCCGACGACCAGACGGAGTACATCGTGATGGTCGGCGAGATCGGCGGCAACGAGGAGGAGAAGGCGGCCGAGGTGATCGCGGAGCGCATCACCAAGCCCGTGGTCTCCTACATCGCCGGCTTCGAGGCGCCTCCGGGCAAGACGATGGGCCATGCGGGTGCGATCATCTCCGGCTCGGCGGGCACGGCAGCCGCCAAGAAGGAGGCGCTCGAGGCGAAGGGCGTCCCCGTCGGCACGAACCCGACGGAGGCCGCGCAGCTCGTGGCCGACCTCGTCAACAAGGGCTGATTCCCGCCGTCGCACGGTTGCCGCTGGCTCCGTAGACTGCGGGCATGGCCACCATCTCCTTCGCACGCGGCGTCCCGTCCGCAGATCTCCTTCCCGTTGACGAGCTCAAGGGCGCCATCGCCCGCGCGATGGAGAAGGACGCCACCGGCATGCTGCTGTACGGCGATCCGATGGGCTACATGCCGCTGCGCGAGTGGGTCGGCCAGCGCTGGGGCTACGACCCGGCCGGCGTCTTCGTCACGAACGGCTCGCTCCAGGCCTTCGCGTTCCTCGCCGAGGTGCTGTTCGCCGGCTCCGGCGGCCGCGCCGCCGTCGAGGCGCCCACGTACGACCGCACGATCCTCACGCTGAAGCGCTTCGGCGCCACGGTCGACGCCTACCCGCTGCTCGAGGACGGCATCGACGTCGATGCCCTCGAGGCCGCGATCAAGGCCGGCAAGGCGCCCGGGCTGGTCTACATCATCCCGAACTTCCAGAACCCGGCCGGCAACGTCACCACGCTCGCCGTCCGCCAGCGCCTCGTCGACCTCGCGGCCGAGCACGGCTTCTGGATCTTCGAGGACGACCCGTACGGCGACCTGCGCTTCTCCGGCGAGGATGTCCCGCGCATGGTCGACCTCGACACGGCCGGTCGCGTGATCTACTCCACGTCGTTCACGAAGACGATCGCCCCGGGTATCCGCGCCGGTGCGCTGCTGCTCCCCGAGGAGCTGCGCAAGCAGATGGCCTACATCGCCAACCAGACCTACATCGGCGCGGTGCACTTCGCCCATGCCGCCGTGGCCGAGTACTGCAGCGCCGGCGAGTTCGACAAGGGCCTGGCGCGCGTGCGTCCGCAGCTCGAGACGCGCAAGAACGCGCTCGTCGCGGCGCTCGACGCGCACCTCGGCGATCGCTTCTCGTTCCGCGCACCCGAGGGCGGCTACTTCCTCTGGGGCCGGCTCGACGGCGTCGACTGCGACGCGCTGCTGCCGAAGGCCAACGAGGCCGGCGTGCCGTTCGTCAAGGGCAGCGATTTCTTCGTCGACGGCTCCGGCAAGGACCACCTGCGCCTCGCCTTCTCGGCCGTCAAGCCCGAGGAGATGGACGAGGGCATCAGCCGTCTGGCCGAGCTCATCTGAGCCGTTCGGGCCTGATCGTCCACCCGGGGTTCCGTCCCTGATCGGAACGCGACCCTCTGGCGATCAGTGATGCCGGCGACGGGCCAGCAGGAACGTCCCGAGCACGCCCAGCACGAGTCCGAGCAGCGCGCACGCGATCATCACCCAGATCAGGGCCGTATCGGTCGAGAACGCCACGAAGGAGACGTGGACCTGCTGCGTGTTGAGCAGCGAGAACGCCAGCAGGTACACGAGGACCACTGCGACGATCACGAGCAGGATGTACGGCCTGCGCTCGCTCTTCCGCTGCGGCTGGGCGTCGTTCATGCGCGAACCCTAGCGGGCGTCACGAGGCACGCGCGGCGAGCACGGGCGCGGGGCCCGGTCGCTCGATCAACTGTGCCTGCGGCGGCGGGACGAGGCCCTCGCGCTTGGCCGGACGGAACGTCGCGCAGGGCTCGGTGCGGGCCAGCGCGCACAGGTCATGCACGTGGAAGTAGCACTGGTTGCAGGCACGTGCAGACACCGAGGTGGATTCCTCCCAGGGGACGCTGTGGTGTCGTCGAAGCCCTCCTCCGGCGACAGGGAGAGACTACGAAGAGGTGGGGATCCGGGCAAGCGCCGCACGGGTGATTTCCCCGCAATTTCGGCAATTTTCGGATCAGGGCTTCGGCATCTCCGCGAGCGCGCGCAGCGCGTCGCTGAAGTTCCCCACGGGGATGATCTCGAGGTCCTTGACGCCCGCTGCACGTGCCTCCTCGGCATTGCGCTTCGGCACGAGGAACACCTCCGCGCCGGCGCGACGTGCGCCGATCGCCTTCTCGGCGATGCCGCCGATCGGGCCGACGGTTCCGGTCATCGACAGCGTCCCCGTCGCGGCCACGCGGAGGCCGTGCAGGTTCGCGTAGCCCTTGCCGGCGCTGTAGATCTGCAGGGCGAAGGCCAGGCCCGCGGAGGGCCCGCCGACGCCCTCGACCGTGTAGGTCACCTCGCGCGTGGATTCGATCCTGCTGGCCTGTTCCGGCAGGATGCCGAGGATCGGCTTGCCCGAGGGGCTGGCGATCGTCTCCGTCTCGACCGTCAGCAGCTTCCCGTCGCGGTGGAGGCCGAGCGACACCGGGCGCTCCGCTCCCGCCGTCGCCAGAATCTGCCGCAGCGACTCGATCGTCGTGACGCGCTTGGTCTGGGCCCGGAGGATCAGATCGCCGAGCTGCCCGCCGTCCTCGGCGAGCGGTGCGCCGGGATCGATGCCCATGATCTGCACCCCCGTGGGGGTGACGGTCACGTCGTAGCCGAGTGCGCGCAGACCGACGACCTCGGCCGAGTTCTGCGACGACCCCATCGCCTCGGAGTCGAGGCGCGCGCGCTCCTCATCGCTCTCGCCGGGGGGCTGCACGGCATGCTCGGGCACCAGGTGGCCGCCGTCGACGCCGAACCACGTCTCCCAGATGGTCGCGTGGCGGACGCCGACCGTGGTGAAGTAGACACGGCCCGAGCCGGCCGGCGGTGGCTGCTCGCCCGCGAGCTTGACGGCGCCGAGGGTCGGCTGCGCGGCGCGGGGGACGAAGGCGAAATCGCTGCTCTGGGCCTGCAGCGCCCAGAGCGCCACGGCGCCGAGCACGACGAACGCGAGCACCGCGGCGAGCAGCGTCCTGCGGAGTGCGCGCGACATCAGCGGTGGGGGGAGGGAGCGGCCATGCAGGAGGTACTTCGCCGTCCGCATCGGGATGGCGCGGTCGCCTGATCATACGGTGCGACGTGCGGCGGGCAACCGCGTACAGTTGCGGCCATGCATGAGCCGACCGATGCCCTCGCCGCCCCCCGCTTCACCGGAGTGCGCACGTTCGCACGCCTTCCGCACGTGCCCGAGATCGATGGCGCCGACGCCGCCGTCTTCGGCATGCCGTGGGACGGCGGCACGTCGTTCCGCTCGGGCTCGCGCTTCGGTCCCGAGGCGATCCGCTCGGCCTCCGCGCTGCTGCGTCCGTACAACCCGGCGCAGGACCAGATGGTCTTCGGCCACCTGTCGTGCGTCGATGCGGGCGACGCCCCGACCGTCCCCGGCTACATCGAGGAGACGCTGACGCGCATCGAGGCGTACGCGTCGGGCATCATCGAGCGCGGCGCCGTGCCGATCGGCCTCGGCGGGGATCACTCCGTCGCCCTCGCCGAGTTGCGTGCCGTCGCGAAGCGGCACGGGCCCGTCGCCTACGTGCAGGTCGATGCGCATCACGACCTGTGGGATTCGTACAACGACAAGCCGTACAACCACGGCACCTTCGCCAAGCGTGCGATCGAGGAGGGCCTGATCGATCCCGCCAAGTCGTTCCAGGGCGGCCAGCGCGGATCGCTGTACGGGCCCGAGGACTACGAGGTGGCCGCCGACCTCGGCATCGAGCTCGTGCCGTGGCTGGAGCTGCGTCGCTGGTCGCCCGAGCAGTTCGGCGAGCATGTGCGCAAGCGCATCGGCGACGCACCGCTGTTCCTCTCGTTCGACATCGACTTCGTCGATCCGGGCCTCTGCCCGGGCACGGGCACACCGGAGATCGGCGGCCCGTCGGGCGAGCAGGCCCTGGACCTCCTGCGCGCCCTGCGCGGCGTGAACCTCATCGGCGCCGATGTCGTCGAGGTCGCCCCGCAGTACGACAGCAACGGCCAGCACACCGCCCTGATGGCGGCCAACGTGGTCTACGAGCTGCTGACGCTGCTCGCGATCAACAAGACCTGACGTGCCGATCTGGACCCGGGTCCAGATCGGCACGAAGCATGCGAATCTGGACCCGGGTCCAGATTCGCTACGTCAGACGCTCGGCGTCGGCGACGAGCTCCTCCACGCGTGCGTCGTCGATCGCATGGCCGGCCTGGCGGGCGAGGTTCGCGAGGATCCGGAAGCCCTGCGGCGTCAGCACGCTCTCGGGGTGGAACTGCACGCCCTCGATCGGCAGGGTGCGGTGGCGCAGACCCATGATCAGGCCGTCGGGCAGGCGCGCCGACACGGCCAGATCGCCATCGACGGGAGGCTCGTCGGCCGCCAGCGCGTGGTAGCGGCCCGCGTCGAACGGCGAGGGCAGGCCCGCCAGCAGACCCGCACCGTCGTGCTCGACCTGCGAGGCGCGTCCGTGCATGGCGTTCGCGTTCGGGCCGACGTGCACGCCGAAGGCCACGGCGATGCACTGGTGGCCGAGGCAGATGCCGAGCACCGGGATCTCGCGCCCGAACGTCCGGATGGCGGCGGTGGAGATCCCCGCCTCGTCCGGACCCTGGGGGCCGGGCGAGACGATCAGGCCGCTCGGTTCCAGCGCCGCGATCTCGTCGAGACGGGTGCTGTGCGACGGGACCACGCGGGCCGGCACGCCGAGCTCGGCCAGACGATGCTGGATGTTGAGGACGAACGAATCGCGGTTGTCGAGGATGACGATCACGGCAGGGCCCGCCAGGCGTCGGCGAGCGCGTCGAGCTCGGCGGAGCGGGCCACGGCAATGCCCTCGACGCTCGCGATCGGCACCACGCCGCGGCCGGCGGTCAGCAGCACGGCTCCGCGAGCGTCCCGCAGCTCCTCGAGTCGCACCGCGCGCTCGGTCGCGCCGAGTCGCTCGAGCGCCCAGGCGCGCGTGATGCCCGGCAGGATGCCCTCCAGCGCGGGCGTCGAGAAGCCGCCGTCGGCATCGTGCAGCAGCACGCTGGCGCGGGTCGTCTCGCCGATCAGGCCGGAGGGGGAGACGAGCAGCGCCTCGCCACCCGTCGCCGCCTCGGCGGCGTCGGCCCAGCGGCGATCCGCGGTCTTGAGCAGGCGCACCTCGAGCGAGGGGTCGTAGGAGCGGTCGATCAGCAGATCGACGGGCGTGGCCGGCCGCGGCGGCCGGGTCGCCGGCTGCACGCCGTCGTCATCGACATCGACACGCAGGAGGAACGGCGGGTCGGTGAGCAGGAGCGCATCGTCGAAGCAGGCCTCCACGGCGGCGAGCTGCGCGGGCGAGGCGCCGGAGCGCGCCAGGCGCTCGAGGTGCCGGTCCCGCAGGCGGATGCGCCCGTCGTCCACGAGGACGGTCTCGAACACCGCGATCACGACTCCCACCCCGCCAGGGTCGCGTGGGTGGCGCGGAGGAACGGCCGCGCCTTGACGAGCGTCTCCTCGGCCTCCTCGGCCGGGTCGGAGAGCAGCGTCACCGCGCCGCCCGCGCCGTAGCGCGCCTCGCCATCGGCGACCGTCGCCGTGCGGATCGCGATGCTGGCCGTCAGCGCGCGACGAGCCGGCTCGTAGGCGAAGACGGTGCCGCAGTAGAACCCGCGGGCGTCGGCCTCGAGGCGATCGATCAGCTCCATCGCGCGGCGCTTCGGCGCGCCGGTGATCGAGCCGCCGGGGAAGCACGACACGAGGACGTCGGGCAGGCGCACGTCCTCGCGCACCGTGGCCTCGACGGCGCTGACGAGGTGCATCACGTTCTCGGTGCGCTCGAGCTCGCAGAGCGCGGTCACGCGCACGGAGCCGGGCTCCGCCGTGGCGGTCAGGTCGTTGCGGAGGAGGTCCACGATCATGACGTTCTCGGCGCGGTCCTTCGCGGAGGCGGCCAGCTCGGCGGCCAGCGCGTCGTCCTCGGCCGGGGATGCCCCGCGTCGTCGGGTGCCCTTGATCGGTCGCGTCTCGGCGCGTCCGTCGCGGACGTGCAGGAACACTTCGGGCGAGACGCTGGCGATCTCGACGCCGTCGCCCGCGATGTACGCAGCGTGGTCGGCGGGCGCCACGGCCACGAGGCGCTCGAAGAGGTCCCAGCCGCCGTTCTGCCACGGTACGCGCACGACGTGGGCGAGATTGATCTCGAACGCCTCGCCGGCGCTGATCAGCCGCTGGACGTCGCGGGCACGCTCGCCGAACTGCGTGCGGGACAGTCCGGACGTCGCCGTGCGGTCGGCGATGTCCTCGAGCACGGCCGGCGGGTCCGCGGCCTCGACCGCTGCGGTCAGCACCGTGCGCGTCGGGCTGTCGGGGCCGAGCACCTCCCAGGTGCCGGTCGCCTCGTCGTGGACGGCGTACGTGCGGTGGTAGTGCGCGAGCAGCGCGGGATCGCGCGGCACGTGGCGCGGCGCGATCCCGAGGAGGTCGAGTCCGGCGTCGTAGGCGATGGCGCCGATCCAGACGCCTTCCCCGTGCGCCTCGTGCACAAGGCGCGGGGGAATCGCCGGCAGCCCGGCGCCGGTCTCCAGCTGGATCGTCGCGTCCGGTGCCACCGCCAGCAGCGAGCGCGTGCCGAACGGCGTGCGGTGCGCGCTCAGGAGCAGCGTGGGGCGGTGCCCGTCGGCGTGCAGGCGGCGGGCGGCGCCGAGCGGAGTCGACATGCCCGGCAGGGTATCCGACGGACTGCGGCCGCTGGCGCCGCCGCTGCGATGAGTCGGACATGCAACCGCTGCTGATCCTGTCCGGAGCGTCCCGCGGCATCGGCCGCGCGATCGCCGAGCGCGCGCTCGACCGCGGCTTCGCGGTGGGCGCGCTGGCGCGCACGCAGGCCGATCTGGCATCGCTCGCGGCGCTGGCGCCGGAGCGCGTCGAGGTCGCGGTGGCGGACGTCCGTGACCAGGCCGCCGTGACGGCTGGCGCGCAGGCCGCGATCGGCCGCTTCGGCCCGCCGACGCTCGTCGTCGCCGCGGCGGGCTCGCTGGGGCCGATCGATCGGCCGTGGCTGCTCCCGGCCGCCGAGCTCGACGACGTGCTCGCGGTGACGGTGACCGGGGCGGCGAACCTCGCGTCGGCGACCGTGCCCGCCATGCGCGCTGCCGGGCGCGGCACGTTCGTCGCCGTGTCGGCCTCGAGCGCCACGCGCGTCTTCCCCGGCTGGGCGGCGTACGGGGCGGCGAAGGCGGGTCTCGACGCCTACGTGCGCTACCTCGCCGAGGAGGCGGGCGACGAGGTGACGGCCTTCTCCTTCGTGCCGGGCCTCACGGACACCGCGATGCAGGAGGGGCTGCGCGCCGTCGATCCCGAGCGGTTCCCGCAGGTCGAGCAGTTCCGTCGCTGGCATGAGCGAGGGGTCGGCAAGGCGCCCGCCGTCGTCGCGGAGGCGCTCGAGCTGGCGCTCGCGCTGCCGCGCGCGGAGGTGCAGGGGCAGGTCGTGGAGGCCGACGCCCTGCTGAAGGCGCGGGCTCAGGCCGAGCGCCGCGCGGACGCCTGAGCCTCCAGCGCCCGGTACAGCCGGAAGGTGCCGAGGGCGATGATCGGCACGGTCAGCGCGTTGCCGATCAGGCCGAACACGGAGGTGCCGACGTTCCGCGCCGCGCCCTCCGGGAAGGCGAGGCCGATCGACGAGAGGACGACGGCGATCACGAGTGCGATCGCCGTCAGGGTGACGATCACGCCGAGGGTGCGCAGCCAGTTGCCGCGGGTCAGACCCGCCGAGCGTCGCAGCGCCAGGATGTTGAAGGCATCGCCCGTGACGACCGCGACGGTGGCGACGGTCAGTCGCACGCCGTTCAGCAGCGCCGAGCCGAGCAGCACACCGACGCCCATGGTCATGATCGTCGGCGAGCCGGCCGCGTAGCCGGCGGCGATCAGCACGCCGGGCAGCGCCACGATCACCAGCAGGACGAGCAGCTGGGTGAAGACGTAGCGCACGAGCAGGCCGAACGCGGGCTCGATCTGGCGGCGCACCTGCGCCTCCTCGCCTTGCTCGGCGGCGATCGCACTGCGGATGACCACGATCGAGGCCAGCGGCGCGAACAGGAGGAGCGAGCCGACCGCGTCGATGATCGCCAGGCCCTGCTGCGTGCTGGACGTGTCCGGAACGGCGAATTCGAGCGCCAGCAGGGCGATCGTGAACGGCAGGAAGATCAGGAATGAGGCCAGCACCAGCGGCCCGAACAGACGCCGGTAGAGCCCGAGCGTCTCACGGATCACCAGTCCGACCATGTGCCAAGGCTAGCCGTGCGACTCCGCTGCATTCGGAATCGGCGCGAAAAGGAGGTCGATGGCCGGAAACCCCTTCATCGTGACGCCTGTCACGTCCTTGCGGGCATCCGCCACCGCACGTACTCTGCTCTCACGCGCGGCATCGCCGTGCACTGCTTTCGGAGGTTCCTGGTGATTCGACATGATGTGATTGTCCTCGGTGCGGGCCTTGCCGGCATGCGCGCTGCGATCGAGGCGAAGCGGCAGGGCGTCGACGTCGCCGTCATCTCGAAGCTGCATCCCACCCGTTCGCACTCCGGTGCGGCGGAGGGCGGCATCAACGCCGCGCTCGGCAACGCCACGGAGGACTCGCCGGCCACGCACGCCTTCGACACCGTCAAGGGCTCGGACTACCTGGGCGACCAGGACGCGATCGAGATCTTCGCCAACGAGGCGCCGAACGACATCTACGAGCTCGAGCACATGGGCGCGATCTTCACGCGCGCCGCCGACGGCAAGCTCGCGCAGCGCCCCTTCGGCGCCGCCGGCGCGCCGCGCACGGTCTACTCGGCCGACATCACCGGTCACGTCCTGATCCACGTGCTCTACGAGCAGCTCGTCAAGCACGAGATCAAGGTCTACGAGGAGTTCTTCGCGACGCAGGTCGTCGTCGACGGCGGCCAGTGCGCCGGCGTCATCGCCTGGGACACCCAGCGCGGCGGCCTCCATGCGATCCAGGCCAACCACGTGATCCTCGCGACGGGCGGCGTCGGGCGCATGTACTACGGCACCACCAACGCCTTCGCGTGCACCGGCGACGGCATGTCGCTCGCCTGGAACGCGGGCGTGCCGCTGAAGGACATGGAGTTCCTGCAGTTCCACCCGACCACGCTCAAGTCGAACGGCGTCCTGATCACCGAGGGCTGCCGCGGCGAGGGCGGGTACCTCCGCAACAAGGATGGTGATCGCTTCATGGTCGGCGACGCGCCGAACGCGATGGAGCTCGCCTCCCGCGACGTCGTGTCGCGTGCGGAGTGGAAGGAGATCGCCGACGGCCGCGGCGTCGACGGCTGCGTGCTGCTCGACCTCACGCACCTCGGCTGGAAGAAGCTGCAGTCCCGCCTGCCGGGCTCGCGCGAGCTCGCCATGGACTACGCCGGCGTCGACCCGATCGAGCAGCCGATCCCGGTGCGCCCGGGCGCCCACTACATGATGGGCGGCGTCGACTGCGACCTCAACGGCGAGACGATCGTGCCGGGCCTCTGGGCCGCCGGCGAGGTCGCCTGCATCTCGATCCACGGCGCCAACCGCCTCGGCGGCAACTCGCTGATGGAGACGATCGTGTTCGGTCGCCGTGCTGGTCAGTTCGCCGCTGAGCGCGTCAAGGAGCAGGGCGATACGGGCGCGCGCATCGAGCCGTCCGTCCTCGCCGACGAGGATCGCCGCATCGCCGCGATCGTCGGCAACTCCGAGGGCGAGCGCCCCGGCGTCCTCCGCGAGGAGCTGGCCAAGACGATGTACGACAAGGCCGGCGTCTACCGCACCGAGGAGGCGCTGTCCGAGTGCAAGGAGAAGGTCGTCGAGCTCCGCGAGCGCGCGAAGACGCTCAAGATCGACGATCACGGCACGGTCTTCAACACCGACCTGACGTCCGCGATCGAGCTCAACTCGCTGCTCGAGTGCGCCGACTGCCTCGTCACCTCGGCGCTCGCCCGCAAGGAGAGCCGTGGCGCCCACTCGCGCCTCGACTACACCGAGCGCGACGACGACGCGTGGCTGAAGCACACGCTCAACTGGAACGACAACGGACAGGTCCGGCTGGACTACAAGCCCGTCACGATCACCAAGCATCAGCCCCTGGCACGGAGCTACTGAGATGGCCGAGATCAAGAACGCCCACTTCACCACCCTCAAGGGTGCGTACGACACCGAGAAGATGGAGGCCACGCTGCGCGTGCGCCGCTACGACCCGGAGACGAAGAAGTCCCGGTTCGACACCTTCACGGTGACGATCCCGGTGACCGCCTCGGTGCTCGACGCGCTCGACGCGATCAAGGACACGCACGACGGCACGCTCTCGTACCGCAAGTCCTGCCGCATGGCGGTCTGCGGCTCGTGCGGCATGCGCGTTGATGGCGGTGCGGCCCTGGCCTGCAAGACGCCGATGAAGAAGTTCGTCGACGCGGGGCACACGA
>CAZPQP010000046.1:0-11726 GCA_964588635.1 uncultured Bifidobacterium sp. | reverse complement strand
ACGCCGATCGCGCCGGCGATGTGCGCCGCGTAGCCGTCGCCGGTCTGGACGCGGTAGTGGTCGTGGCGCGCCGGGAAGTACATGATCGGCTTCGGCGACGCGGCCTGCACGACCTCGCGCACGTTCGTGGCGACGAGGCTCCGGCGCGCGAGGCTGCCGAGGTAGACCGTCTCGAGATGGCAGAAGTGCGCGTAGTCGCCCTCGATCGTGAGGACGCTCTCCCACGGCGAGATCTCGTCGCCGTCGTAGAGCGCGTGGACGATGAGGTCGTCCCAGCCCGGCTCCCACGTGCCGTCGTCGCGGACGAGACCGGCGCACTCGCGCAGCGTGGCGATCGCCTCATCGACGCCGCCGAGCACGGACGAGCCGCGCTGGAAGACCTGCACGAGCACGCGCGGGCGGTGCCCGTCGCGCGCGAGGACCTTCTGCGTGTGGTTGAAGTACGCGTCCGAGTACCACCCGGAGCGGATCTTCTCGATCGGCAGATCGAACACCTCCGAGGGGAGGCGGGTCTTGGTGGCGCGAGGCAGCGTGGTCATCGACGGGGACGGCGTTTTCGGGATCGTACAGGCGCGGCGGATCCGGGGACGTCCGCATACTCCCGGACATGGCGCTGATCACCCACCTGCCCGCCTCGGGCTACACCGCGATGCCGTGGCGCAATGGCGCGGGCACCACGCACGAGATCGCGATCGACGACACGCCCGGCGCGTCCGCCGCACCGTTCCGCTGGCGGCTGTCGATGGCCGACCTGGCCGGCGACGGGCCGTTCTCCGAGCTCGCCGACGTCGACCGCATCCTCGTGCTGCTGGCCGGCGACGACGTGGAGCTGACGATCGGCGGTGCCGCACCCGCGCCGCTCGGCCGTCATGAGGCGATCGCCTTCCCCGGCGACGTGCCGACGAGCCTGACCATGGCGCCCGGTGTGGGACGCGACCTCAACCTGATGTGGGACCGCACGCGCGCCACGGGCGCCGTCGAGGTGCTGCAGATCGGCGACGAGGTGCGCATCGACGCGCCGATCGCCTTCGCGATCGCGCTCGGCGGCTCGGCCACCGTGGCGATCGACGACGAGGAGCATGTGCTCGGCGAGCAGGACGCGCTCCAGCTCGATGCCGGCGGCGTGCTCACGGTCGTGGACGGCGAGCTCTACCTCGCCAGCATCGACTAGCGACGCCTACCCGAAGACGCCGACGCGGATCGCCTCGGCCACCGCCTCGAACTCGGCGGCTTGCGAGCGGTCCTCCACGAGCGGCGGTGAGAGCTCGCGCACCTTCGCGTACTCGACCTCGAGCGCCGGACCCGACAGGAGCGGACGGCGCAGATCGAAGCCCTGGGCGGCGGCGATCAGCTCGACCGCCACGACGCGACGCGCGAGCGCGAGCACCTGCAGCGCCTGCAGACCGGCGGTGGCGCCCATCGAGTTGAAGTCCTCCTGGCCGGCGCTCGTCGGGAGACTGCCGACACCGGCGGGATGCGACAGGACGGCGCCCTCGGCCACGAGGCTGGCGGCCATGTACTGCGCGATCATGAGGCCCGACTTCGTGCCGGGATCGCCGATCAGGAACGGCGGCAATGCGTGCGGATCGCCGCTGCGGCCGTCCATCAGGCGGAAGATGCGGCGCTCCGAGAACGCGGCCAGCTCCTGCACCGCGACGGTGAGCGTGTCCAGCGGCAGCGACAGCGGCTGGCCGTGGAAGTTGCCGCCGCTGAGCACGTCGCCGTCCTCGACGAACAGGAGCGGGTTGTCGGTGACCGCGCCGAACTCGGGGTCGATCGCACGCTCGACGTAGTCGAGGGCCTCACCCACCGCGCCGAGCACCTGTGGGATGCAGCGCAGCGTGTAGGCATCCTGCACGCGCTCGCAATCGACATGGCTCTCGCGCATCTCGGAGCCCTCCATCAGCTCGAGCAGGCGCGCGGCGACCGCCTGCTGCTGCGGACGGTTGCGGAGCACGTGCAGACGCGGATCGAACGGTGCCGACGACCCGAGCAGCGCGTCGACGCTCATGGCGGCGGCGACCTGGGCGGCCGCGAACAGGTGCCGGGCCTCCGTCACGGCGAGCGCGCCGATCGCGGCCATCAGGTGCGTGCCGTTGAGCAGCGCGAGCCCCTCCTTCGGGCCGAGCGCGATCGGCTCGACGCCGACCAGCCGCAACGCGGCGGCGCCGTCGATGCGCTCGCCCGCCGGCGTGAAGGCCTCGCCCTCGCCGATCAGCACGAGCGCGAGATGCGCGAGCGGTGCGAGATCGCCGCTGGCGCCGACCGATCCCCGCGACGGCACGACCGGCGTGACGCCCGCGTTGAGCAGCTCGACGAGCGCCTCGACGATGCACACGCGGACGCCGGAATGGCCGCGTGAGAGCGACGCGGCGAGCAGCAGCAGCATGCCCCGCACGACGTCGACCGGCAGCGGCTCGCCGACGCCGACGGCGTGGCTGCGGACGATGTTGACCTGCAGCGCGGAGAGCTGGTCGTCGGGAATGCGGACCGACTCGAGCGAGCCGAACCCCGTGGTCACCCCGTAGACCGCCTGCCCCTCGCCCGCGACACGGGCGATCAGGTCGGCGGCGGCGATGACGGCCTCACGTGCGTGCAGGCCGAACTCGACGTCGGCAGCGCCGCGCGCCACGTCCACGACGTCGGTGCGCGTGAGCGCGCCGCCATCCAGCACGATCCTCCTCCCGCTCATGCCGGCATCATCGCGCACTCGCGACCGTCTGCGCGAAGGAACCGTCGATCAGCGCACGGGCATCGACCGGTGCCGGCAGCCACCCGGCCGCCGTGGCCGCCGCGTCGATCTGCGTGAGCGTCTGGTCGTAGTACGCGCCACCGGGCAGAAGATCGATGGCGTTGGCGGCGATGTCGTAGAGCGCGATGCCCTCGAGCTCGGCGGTGGCCTCCTCGACCGTCACGTCCTGCATGGCCGCGATGCCCGCGGCGACGGCGTCGGTCCGATCGCGCTCGAAGGGATAGAGGTCGCCCCAGGCGCGGACGAAGGCGAGCACCTGCCCGGGGCGCGACGCGGCCGTCTCCTCGCGCACGACGAGCACGTGGGACAGGAGCCCGGGCTGCTCGCCCGCCGTCGCGATCGGCGCCAGGTCCGCATCGGCGGCCTGCGTGGCCGTCGCCTCGGCACCTGTCATCACCGCGGCATCGACCACGCCCTCCTGCAGCATCGTGCCGGGACTGCGCCCACCCGAGCGGACGAGCTCGACCTCCGTGATCGGCACGTCGTTCGCGGCGAACGTGCCGCGCAGGAACAGCTCGGCTTCGGTGCCGGCGGCGTAGGTGACGCGCTGGCCCACCAGCTCGGTGACGTCGCCGACGTCGGAGCGCGCGACGATCGCCTCGCCCGAGGTGACCGTGGTGAGCAGCAGGACGATGCGGATCCGCGCGCCCTTGGCGGCGAGGATCAGCGCCTGATCCGAGGAGACGACGGCCGCATCGGCTGCACCGGAGCGCAGGGCGGCGAGCACGTCGTCCTCGGAGGCCGCCGCACGCACGCGCATGCTCAACCCCTCGCGGCCGACGTAGCCCAACGCGGCACTCGTCCGCACCAGATCGAGTTCGAGCGAGGCCTGCCCGGTCAGGCGGAAGATCCCCGGCTCCACCGGCGTATCCGCCGGGAGCGTGGAGGCCGGCACCGTCGCCGTCAGCGGATCGATCGACGCGGCGTTGGTGGCACCGCCCCGCGAGGAGCCGCAGGCCGCCAGCACCGCAGCCGCGGCGATGCACGCCAGCGCCAGACCCCATCGCGTTGCGATCCTCCCCGTACCCACACCCGAATCATGCCGCGCCCCGCCCGCTCGTGCTGGACCACCGCGCAGTGCGGCACACTGTGCGCGCATGCACGAGCCCGTCGACTTCTCCCTCACCGCGACCCCCGGACGCGTGCTGCCGACGGCCGTCCGCGGAGAGGGCTGCCGCATCTGGACGGCCGACGGCCAGGAGTGGATCGATGCGTGTGGTGGCGCGATGGTGATGAGCGTGGGCCACTGCCACCCACGGCTCGTCGAGGCGCTCAAGCGTCAGGCCGAGCAGCTGACCTTCACGTACCGCTTCTCGTTCTCCAACGAGCCGATGCTCGAACTCGCAGAGCTGCTGCGGGGGATCTCGCCGATGCCCGACGCCTGGGCGTTCTTCAACTCATCGGGATCCGAGTCGGTCGAGTCGGCGATCAACCTCGTGTTCCTCTACTGGCAGGAGCGGGGTCGTCCGGAGAAGACGGGCCTGATCTCGCGCGTCCCGTCGTACCACGGCTCGACCGTCGGCGCCCTCGGCCTGTCCGGCACGGCGCGCCGCGACGACTACGAGACGCTGCTCGCCCCGAACGCGATCGCGCCCACGCCCGGCGCCGATATCAGCGCTCGTCGCACGCCCGCCGAGGAGTGCGCCTACGCCCTCGCCGAATTGGAGGCCGCGATCGTGGCGCGCGGCCCCGAGGCCGTCGGCGCCGTCTTCCTCGAGCCGATCACGGGCGCCAGCGGCGCCGCGCTGACGCCGCCCGACGGCTACCTCCAGGGCGTGCGCGCGCTCTGCGACCGCTACGAGCTCCTGATGATCTGCGACGAGACGATCACCGGCTTCGGCCGCACCGGCACCTGGTTCGGCGTCGAGCAGTGGGGTGTGGAACCCGACGTGATCACCTTCGCCAAGGGCGTGACGAGCGGCATCGTGCCGTTCTCCGGCATGCTCGCGGCCGGCCACGTCGCCGAGGTCCTGATGCGCCGCCCGGATGGCTTTCCCGTCGGCCACACGTTCTCCGGCTATCCGCTCGGCTGCGCCGTCGGCGCGGAGATGATCCGCGTGATCCGCGACGAGCGGCTGCTCGAGAACGCGGCCGCGATGGGCGCCCACCTGCGCGCCGGGCTCGACCGCATCGCGGCTGGCAGCCCCCACGTCGGTCAGGTGCGCGGCATGGGCCTGCTGCAGGGCATCGAGCTCGTCGAGGACCGCGAGACGCTGACCCCGCGGGCCGGCGCCACCGCCCGCGTAGTCGCCGCGGCCCGCGAGCAGCACCTGATGATCTACTCGTGCGTCACGCGCGTCGGGAGTCGCGTGGTCGAGGCTGTCATGCTGGCACCACCACTCACTATCAGCGAGGCCGATGTGGACATCGTCCTCGCTCGCCTCGAAGGAGCGATTGGAGCCGCATGACCGAGATGGATGATCCCGCAGCGATGTACCGAGCGGCGGTCGACGTCGCCCTGACGGGTGAGGTCGGCATGGCTCCCGATTTCGATCGGCACCTCCAGGAGGAGGTCTGGCGCCTGCTCTGCAACGACCGTGATCGCCTGCTGACGTACTGCCAGCGCATGGGCATCGTCGTGACGCGTCTGACCACCCGGCAGACGCTGAAGAGCGACAAGCCGATCTTCGAGCTGATCGTCACCGGCGATGACGCCGACACCGTCCGGAAGCTCGCCGGACGCGATCGTCCGATCCGGTAGCGCGCGAGCGGCAGGTTCACGAACCTGACCGCCGTACCATGAACGCCATGACCCGCCCCGTCGTCATCAAGCTCGGCAGCTCCACGCTGGTCGACGCACGCGGCCGCCTGCGTCGCAGCCGCCTCGACCGCATCGCCGACGAGATCGGCGCGCTCGCCGCCGACACGCCGGTCTGCATCGTCTCGTCGGGCGCGATCGCGCTCGGCCTCGGCCACCTCGGTCGCATGGACCGCCCGGGCACCGTCGCGGAGCTGCAGGCCGCGGCCGCCGTCGGCCAGGCGATCCTGCAGCAGGCCTGGCAACGATCGCTCGGTCGCTCGGGGCGCGGTACCGGCCAGGTGCTGCTCGCGGCGAGCGACTTCGAGCGCCGCGAGTCGTACCTCAACGCGCGCCACACGCTCGAGACGCTGCTCGCCTGGGGCATCACCCCGATCGTCAACGAGAACGACTCGACCGCCACGCAGGAGATCACGTTCGGCGACAACGACGCGCTCGCGGCACAGGTCGCCGTGCTGCTCGGCGCTCGCCTGCTCGTCCTGCTGACGGATCAGGAGGGGCTCTACACGCGCGACCCCAAGCACCCCGACGCGTCGCTGGTCCGCGAGGTGCCCGATGCGTCGGTGCTCGACGAGGTCGATACCGCTGCCGCCGGCTCCGGTTGGGGCAGCGGCGGCATGCGGTCGAAAGTCGTGGCAGCCGAGATGGCCCGTGCGGGCGGCTCGGCCTGCGTGATCGCCAACGGCGGGCGCAGCGGTTCGATCGCGGCCGCCATCGCCGGCGAGCAGATCGGCACCCGGTTCCCGGCCAGGGACTCCTCCCCGTCCGCGTACAAGCTGTGGCTGCGCCACGCCCTGCCGACGACGGGCCGCATCGAAGTGGACAGCGGTGCCCGCAGGGCGCTCGAGCAGGACGGCGCGTCGCTGCTGCCCGTCGGCATCAAGGCCGTCAGCGGGCGCTTCGCCGCCGGCGACGGCGTCGAGCTGGTCGATGCCCAGGGCATGGTCTTCGCCCGCGGCATTGCCGAGATGGGCAACGCGGAGCTGAAGCAGCAGATCGGCAAGCGCGGCGCGGATCCGGCCGTGCACCGCGACCGTCTCGTGCTGCTCTAGCCGCACCGCCCGCCCGACACGCTCCAGCCGATATCCTTGGCGACCATGAGCGCCACCACGCAGAGCGAGATCAGCATCCGAGGCCGCGCCGCCGCGCGCGCCATCCGCAGTGCCAGCACCGACACCCGTGATGCGGCGCTGGCCGCGATCGCCGCGCGGCTCGAGGCCGATGCCACCGCGATCCTCGCCGCCAACGCGCAGGACGTGGAGGCCGCCGTCGCCGACGGCACCTCCGCGGCGCTGGTCGACCGCCTCACCCTGAATGCGGAGCGTCTCGCCGCGCTGTCGCAGGCCGTACGCGACGTCGCCGCGCTGGCCGATCCCGTCGGGCGCGTGATCGACGACCGCCGCCTGCACAACGGCCTCGAGCTCTCGAAGGTGCGCGTGCCGATCGGCCGCGTCCTCGTGGTCTACGAGGCACGGCCGAACGTGACCGTTGACGTCGCCGCGCTGTGCATCAAGTCGGGCAACGTCGCACTGCTGCGCGGCTCGGCCTCCGCGCGGCACACGAACGCCGCGTTGAGCGCCGCCGTCCGCGGTGGCCTGGCCGACGCCGGCCTGCCGGAGGACGTCGTGATCCCGATCGAGGGCTCCCGCGACGACCTCGGCGAGCTCGTCGGCGACGCCAGTGCCGCCGACATCGTCGTTCCGCGCGGCGGCGAGGCCCTCAAGGACTTCCTGCTCGAGAAGAGCCGCATCCCCGTGCTCGCCGCGGCCGGCGGCATCTGCCACATCTATCTCGATCGCGATGCCGATGCCGAGATGGCCGTCGCCATCACGATGAACGCCAAGGTGCAGCGCCCCGGCGTCTGCAACGCGGCCGAAACGCTGCTCGTGCACGCCGACCGCACCGATCTGCTCCAGCCGGTCCTCACCGCGCTGCGCGACGCCGGCGTCGAGCTGCGCGGCGACGACCGCACGCGCGCCGCGATCGACTTCGAGATCACTGCCGCCACCGATGCCGACTGGGACGCCGAGTACCTCGACCTGATCCTCGCCGTGCGCGTCGTCGACGACCTCGAGGCCGCGCTCGACCACATCGACCGCCACTCGACCGGGCACTCGGAGGCGATCGTGACCGACTCGCTCGAGGCCTCGCGGGTCTTCACCGACAGCGTCGACTCGGCGTGCGTCTACGTGAACGCCTCCACGCGCTTCACCGACGGCGGCGAGTACGGCATGGGCGCCGAGGTGGGCAACTCCACCGCGCGCCTGCACGTGCGCGGCCCGATCGGGCTCGAGGATCTGACGACCACCAAGTACGTCGTCATCGGCACCGGCCAGACGCGCGGCTAGGCGTGGGCGCGCGGCCGCTGCGGATCGCGTTCGACCTCTCCGCCACGCGGCTCGGCCAGGCCGGCGTGGCCCGCACCGCGCTGCAGCTCGCCGACGCGCTCGATGCGCACGCCGACGTCGAGGTGCTGCGCATCGGCATGGGCTCGACGCCCGCCGCCGGCACCGCCAGCCGCCGGGCACTCGCCCTGCGACTGGATCTCGCGTGGGCGACGCGCGGGGCGCGCGCGGAGGCCCAGAGCCGCGGCGCGGACGCCCTGCACCTGCCGCTGCCGCGCGGTCCGCTCTCGCCCGGCCGGCCGCCGACGGTCGTGACGGTGCACGACCTCGCCGTCCTCCACCACCCCGAGACCCTGAGCCGCTGGAACCGCACGTACACCCAGCGGACCCTGCCGCGGGTGCTGGCCGCGGCTGACGCAATCATCGCGGTCTCGGAGGACACGGCCGACGACATCGCGGCCTTCGCGCCGACGGCCGCCGATCGCGTCCACGTGATTCCGAACGGCGTGGATCCGTTCTGGTCGGCACCGGCCGAGCCCGCACCGAGCACCGCCCCCTACGTCCTCGCCGTCGGCACGCCTGAGCCGCGCAAGAACCTGCAGCGCCTCGTCGACGCCATGCGCCTACGTCGCGCGCGCGGCGCGCAGGAGGAGCTGGTGCACGTGGGCGCCGACGGGTGGGGCGACGTGCGTCTGCCCGACGAGCCGTGGCTGCGGCGCGCGGGCCGCGTCACCGACACCGAGCTGCGGGCGCTCTACCGTGGTGCCGCCGCGGTGGCGATTCCCTCGCTGCACGAGGGCTCCGGGCTGCCCGCGCTCGAGGCGTTCGCGGCCGGCGCCCCGGTCGTCGCCGCCACCACCGGAGCCCTGCCCGAGACGTGCGGTGCTGCAGCGGTGCTCGTCGATCCACTCGACGTCGAGTCGATCGCCGCAGGTCTCGACGAGGCCCTCAACCGCCGCGACGAGCTGATCGTGGCCGGTCGCGCTCGTGCGGCGGAGGCCACCTGGGCGCTCACCGCCGAGCGCTGCGTCGAGCTCTACTGCTCGCTGGTCTGACCGCGCCGCGACGGCGCAAGGCCCGGAGCCTGCCCACCGAGCACGGTCGGATGCCGCTTGATGAAACGCCCCACGTTGCGCAGGTGCCAGACCGTGCGCTTGTCGATGAACTTCCCGTCGCTGGCGGCCTGGTGCGCATGCACGACCTCGGCCGCCGGCTCCTGCCAGATCTCCCAGCCGCGCTGCCAGAGGCGCCACTGGAGTTCGATCTCCTCGACGTAGAGCGGTGCGAAGGCCTCGTCGAAGCCGCCGACGTCGTCCCACGCCTCGCGGCGGATCAGCAGGAAGGCACCGAGCGACCAGTCGACCAGGCGCGCCGCAGCGGGCTCACCGAGGTAGTGGTCGGCGGCGTAGCGCGACGGCGGCAGGATCCTGCGCAGCGGCGTGCGGCGGATGACGGAGCCGACGGGCTCGGGGAAGCGGCGCGCCGCCTCCTGGTACGAGCCATCGAGGTTGCGCAGCGTCGGCGCAACGAGGCCGCAGCGCGGGTGCTCCTCCATGAAGCGCACGAGCCGCGGCAGGCAGTCGAGCTGCGCGATCGCGTCGGGATTGACGATCGCGAGGTAGTCCCCGGGCGCCGCGGCGAACGCGACGGCCTGGTTCTCCGCGTACGAGCGGGTGTCGGGCTGCTCGACGAGGACGCAGTCGGGATAGTCGGCGCGGATCAGCTCGGCGGTGCCGTCGCCCGGACGGTTGGCGACCACGACGATCGTGAGCGCATCCCCCATGTCCTGCTGGCGCAGCCCGGCGATCGCCTCGGGCAGATCGTCGGCCTGGCCGGTCGAGGTGAGCGCGGCGACGACTGACGCCTGCTTGCCGGTGGCCACCGGACGCACGGCGCGGTGCGCCTGCGGCTGCTCGCGCAGCACGTCCTGCCAGACGCCGGCCAGGCGCTCGGCGGCGGCCGTCCAGGTCAGCTCCGCGGCCCGCACGAGGCCCGCCTCACGGCAGCGCATCCGCAGCGCCTCGTCGTCGAGCAGGCGCGAAAGGCCATCGGCAATCGAGGCGACGTCGAGCGGATTGACGAGCACCGCCGCACCACCGGCCACCTCGGGCAGCGCGGTCGTCGCGCTGGTCAGCACCGGTGTGCCGGTGGCCATCGCCTCGGCGACCGGCAGGCCGAAGCCCTCGTACAGCGACGGGAAGGTGAAGACGCCAGCGGCGGCGTAGAGATCGCGCAACGCGGCCTCCCCCTGCACGTAGCCGATGCGGCGCACGTGGCTCTGCAGTCGCAGCTCGGCGATGCGCGCAGCGAGCTCCGCCTCGTCCTGCTTGGCGTCGCCGGCGAGCACGAGCAGCGGCATGTCGTCGCGCGTGTCGCGGACGCGGGCGTAGGCCTCCAGCAGGCGCAGCAGGTTCTTGCGCGGCTGCAGCGCACCGATGAACAGGACGTAGCCGGGCTCCAGCCCCCACGTCGCACGCACGCGGTCGGCGGCGGTCGGGTCTGGCGCGTACGCGCCGGAGACGCCGTTGGGGATCGCGACCACATGGTCCGGGTCGAGCCCGGGCACCGTGCGCAGGACGTCCTCGCGCGAGTGCTCGGACACCGTCACGACGCGCGCCGCGCGGCGGATCGACCAGGGCACGAAGCGGCCGAAGGCGAGCGCGTCGGCCTTGGGCATCAGCTCGGGCGCGAAGCGGTACGAGGAGTCGTGCACCGTGACGACGCCCGGGCAGGCGAGACCCGGTGGCAGCACGTAGTTGCCGTGGTACAGCGCCGGCCGATCCGCGCGCAGGCGGGCCGGCAGGCTGACGGCGACGCGACGGTAGTTCGAGCCGACATCGACGGCGACCGGGCGGACCACGCCGGAGGCCGTGATCGCCTCGGGCACGCGATCGGGGTCGCGCACGTAGGCGAGCACCGTGAAGGGCAGGTCGTCGCGGGCCGCGAGCGCCGTCAGCAGTCCGGTGGCGACGGTCTCGTCACCCGTGCGGTTGCGGCCGATCACATCGGCGTCGAAGGCGATGACGTCGGGCATCGCTCAGCCGACGCGGCTGCCGCGCACCGGACGATCGCGCGTCGCCTCGGGGAAGACCGCGCGCTCGCCGAGGGTCGTGCGGGCGAAGTCGAGGAACGACACCACGAGCCGGCTCTGCGGCCGCGACGCGTTGCGCACGGCGTAGAACAGACGGCCGGGCTCGAGGCCCTTGACCGTGGCGCTCGAGAGGCGCCCCTCCTCCAGCTCGCGCTCGACGGCGAGACGCGAGAGGAACGTCACGCCGAGTCCCGCCTCGACGGCGGACTTGGCCGACTCCTGCAGGCCGAGCTCGGCGACCACGTTGAGGTCGCGGGCACGGATCCCGTGAGCACGCAGCTCGCGCTCGACGACCGTGCGGACGCCGGCACCCTCCTGCTGGACGACCAGCGGCTCGTGCACGAGCTCCTCGACCGTGATCTGCCGCCCCGCGAACGGGTGGTCGTTGGTGACCACGAGGACGACCTCGTCGCGCAGGAACGGCTCGAACACGAGCGAGCGATGCGCGCGCTCGGCACCGACGATGCCGAACTCGAGCTGGCGGTCGAGCACGCGGTCGACGATCGTCTCCGTGTCGTCGACGCGCAGCGAGACGAGCACCTCGGGGTACTCCTTGTGGAAGGCGCCGAGCAGGGCGGGCAGGATGCGCTCGCCCGGACCGGTCGAGGCCCCGACGATCAGATGCCCGTGCAGCCCCTCGCCCTCCTCCTCCAGGCTGTGGAAGAGATCGCGCTCGGCGCCGAGGATGCGCTGCGCGTGGCGGTACGCGACCTGTCCTGCCTCGGTCGGCTCGACGACGCGGCCGGAGCGGTCGATCAGCTGGCAGCCGAGGCGCTTCTC
>CAZPQP010000045.1:0-11778 GCA_964588635.1 uncultured Bifidobacterium sp. | reverse complement strand
GCGTCGAGCGAGCCGTGGCGGCGCTCGACGATCAGCTGGCGGACGAGCGGCGCGGTCTCGCGTGCGAGCGGGCCGATCGCCTCGGGCACCACGGGCACCTCGCGCCAGCCGACGGCGCGGTGACCCTCCTCGGCGACGATGCGCACCGCGATCTCGCTGCAGCGCAGGCGCGTGCTGGCGTCGTGGGGGAGGAAGACCATGCCGATGCCGTAGTCGCCGGCGGCGGGCAGATCGATGCCCTCCTCGGCGGCGATGCGCGCGAGGAAGCGGTGAGGCATCTGGATCAGGATCCCTGCGCCATCGCCCGTTTCGGGATCGGCGCCCGTGGCACCGCGATGATCGAGGCGCTCGAGGACCGTCAGCGCCTGATCCACCACCGAATGCGAGGCCACCCCGTCGAGGTGCACGACCGTGCCGAGACCGCAGGCGTCATGCTCGAAGCGCCTGTCGTAGAGCCCGCCGGTGTGGTCCTCGTTCCGCATGGATCGCCAGTCTATTCGATCAGGCGTTGCAGATGGATCAGTTGACATTCGCAACTGAACCATTTGGTTCAGCAGATCTGGACCCGGGTCCAGATCAGCTCGAAAACGGCCAATCTGGATCCGGATCCAGATTGGTGCGAAAAGGGTCAATTTGGATCCGGATCCAGATTGGCGCGAAAACGGTCAATTCGGGGCCGGGTTCTCGCGCCGGCGCGATACCATCTGCGTCATGGCCGTCACGGAAGATCGCGAGATCCTCGCGGCGCGCGATCTGCTCGCGCGCTACGCGGACGTGTATCCGCTCGATGGGGCGGAGATCGTCCCCGTCGAGGACATCGCCGAGTCGTTTCTCGGCCTGCTCGTCAAGGACGCGCCCCTCGACGATGGGGTGTCGGGGATGCTGCGGATCCGCGAGCGGGAGATCTCCGTCAACGCCTCGGAGGGTGCGCGCTGGCCACGGCGGCGGCGCTTCACGATCGCGCACGAGGTCGGGCACTGGCAGCTGCACAAGGACGACATCGCCGACCTCGTCGTCACGCGCACGCACGACTACGTGCCGGCCGCGCGCGAGAAGGCCAAGACGCCCGAGGAGATCCGCGAGCGCGAGGCCAACCGCTTCGCCGCCGAGCTCCTGATGCCCGAGGATCGCATCCACGCCGCCGTCGACGTGCACGGCGCCGACGTCGTGCAGCAGGCCGAGCGCTTCAACGTCTCGGCGCTGTCGATGGCGTGGCGGCTCTACAACTACGGCTACATCACGCGGCGCCCGCAGCGGCGCGACTACGAGGGCCTGGACTAGACGCCGAAGAGCTCGTCGACCATGCGCTCCGCATCGGTCGTCGGCTCGGGCTCGAAGGCGGCCTCGTCGGCCAGCATCATCGCGTAGGCGACATCGCCGCTCCGGTTGAGCACCGCAGACGGCCCCAGATCGGGTATCGGATTGAAGCGCGTCGCCGAGAGCGTCTCGCGGATCCCGCCGAGCAGATCGCCGAGCGCATCGAGCAGCGCGGGCTGCACGCGGGCGGGCTCGAGCTGGCCGGTCTCGAGCTCGTGGTAGCGCTCGCTGAGGCGCTCCTGCGCCTCCTCGCCGCGAACGCCGAGGCGCTCCGCCAGCTGGGCGAGCAGCGCGGGGCGCTTGATGCTCGCCTCAAGGCGAGCCGTCTCGAGGATCTCCGGCCAGGGGCGGACATCGAACATCGGCGACAGCGCGACCTGCTGGACGAGCTCGGGGCTCGGCTCGACGGGGCCGCGCAGCGACAGCGCCACCTCGACCATGTCGAGGAGCTCCTGCCGATCGTCGCCGGCCTGATCGACTACCCGATCGAACGCGTCGAGCTGGCGCGCGTCGAGCGCAGCACAGGCATCGACGAGGAGATTGCCGAGGAAGAGCTCGCGGTCGTCCATCACAACGCCAATTCTTGCCGCTCCGCCTCCGCGCGCAGGCGCTTGTGCGCCCGCCAGCGGATCTGGTGGAGGTTGTTGGGGTCCACATCCAGTTCGAGGGCGATGTCGCCATCGCTGACGCCCTCGAGCGTGCGGTCGATGATCAGCCGCTCGCGCTCGTTGAGCACGGGGTAGAGGCGCTCGAGCAGATCGCGGTCGAGGATCAGGCCGAGCTCGGCCTCTGCCGCCTCGTAGCGGCTGTCCTCGATCTCCTCGATCGTGGGTGCCTGCCGCGCCTCCGTGCGCTGCACGTCGCCGTACGCGAAGCTCGCCATCTGGTTGATCAGGCCGACCATGTTCCGCGGATCCTCGTCGCGGTGGTAGATCCACTTCGTGAAGCGGATGCCGATGCACCCCAGCACGTCGTCCCTCTCAGCGCCGCGGGCCACGCGTCGCGAGGCGAGGATGGCCTGGTTCTCGTAGCGGAGCCAGAGCTGAGCGGCAAACCGCTTCGCCGCCTCAAGATCGCCCGCACGATACGCGGCTCGTGCGCGTCGGGTGAGGTCGATGTCGATGGCGGCGTCGTCGGGCATGCGTTCTGATTCTGCCGGTTCGGGTGCGGGAAGGGAAGCGGGATGCGCAGCAGGAAGTTCATGTCGGCCTCTCGTCGGCCCGTGCTCGCACTCCCTTACGTACGGATGTTCGATCCGCGCGTCGGCCTACGACGAGAAGTCGAGCAGCACCTTGCCGACCTTGCCGGGGCCCTCCATGTGCGCGAGCGCATCGGCCGCCTCGTTCCACGGGAAGGCGCGGTCGATCACCGGATTGAGCCGGCCCGCGTCGAAGTGCGGTCCGAGCTCGTGGTGGAAGCGCTGGATGGCGTCGGCCTTCTCCTCGATCGGGCGGGCGCGCAGCGTGGTGCCGAAGATCGTGGCGCGCTTCGTCATCAGGTCGCGCAGCATCAGCTCGACCTTCTGGCCGGCGCCGATGCCGACGATGGCGAGGCGGCCGAGCCGCGCGATCGCCTGCATGTTGCCCTCGAAGTTGGGGGCGCCGACGAGCTCGAGGATGACGTCCGCGCCGCGGCCGCCGGTCAGCTCGAGCACCGACTCGACCCAGCCGTCCGCGTCGATCGCGGTCGCGCCCCAGCTCTCGATCGCCTTGCGGCCCTCGGCGTGGCGCGAGACGCCGATCACGATCGCGCCGGAGGCGACGCCGATCTGGACGGCGGCCGAGCCGACGCCACCGGCGGCGCCGTGGACGAGCAGCGTGTCGCCGGGGCGGAGCCCGGCCTGCGTCGAGATGGCGTCGTGCGCGGTGATGAAGACCTCGGGGATCGCCGCGATCTCCTGCGCGTCGAGACGCGACGGCACGTGCACGACGCAGCGCTCGTGGACGGCCACGCGGTCGGCGAGTCCGCCGCCGCCGACGAGGCCGTACGCGCGATCGCCCACCTTCCAGCTGCGCACCTTCGCGCCGACCTGCTCGATCACGCCCGCGACCTCGAGGCCCGGGATGTCGGACGGCCAGCCGGGCGGGGCGGGGTACGCGCCCTTGCGCTGCGCGACGTCGGCGCCGTTGATGCCGGCGAAGGCCGCGTGGATCAGGACCTCCTCGTCCCCGCAGATCGGGTCGGGACGCTCCTCGCACGCGACGACCTCGTTCCCTCCAGCTCCGTTGTAGACGACGCAGCGCATGCGGTGCTCCTCGCTCTCGACTTCGACTCCCGGCAGCGTACCCGCACGAGGAACGGCGCGGAACCTGCGGAACAATGAGCCCATGCGCCTCGTGCCCGTCGTTGCCCTGCTCCTGCTCGCCGCCGCGCTGTCCGCTGCGTGCGGCGGCGGCTCATCGGATGACGCCGCGGCCGCCGCACCGACCACGACCATGGCGCCCGTCACCACGGAGGCGCCGGTCGCGACCGAGGCTCCGGCCGAGGTGGAGCCCGCGAAGCCGAAGCTCCCCAAGCGCCTCGGCAGCGGCGAGCCCGTCACCTTCGCCTTCGGCGGTGACGTGATGTTCGAGGAGCCGATCCGCTCGTACCTGTCCGAGCCCGCCTCGGTCTTCGCGCCGATTCGCGGCGTGCTGCGTCGCGCGGACGTCGCGATGGTCAATCTCGAGACGGCGATCACCGAGCGCGGCACGCCGACGCCGAACAAGGAGTACCTGTTCCGGGCGCCGGCCACCGCCTTCGACGCGCTGCGCCGTGGCGGCATCGACGTCGTGACGGTCGCCAACAACCACGGCATGGACTACGGCGCCCAGGGCCTCGAGGACACGCTGCGCGCGGCCAAGCGGAAGGACGTGCCGGTGGTCGGCGGCGGCCGTAGCGAGGCCCAGGCCTTCCGACCGTGGCGCACGACGGTCAACGGCCAGCGCATCGCGGTGATTGGCGCCACGCAGGTGATCGACGAGGAGTTCCTCTCCTGGTGGGAGGCGCGGGGACGCCAGACCGGCGTGGCGAGCGCCAAGTACGACATGGAGGATCGCCTCGTGCAGCAGGTCGTGCGCGTGCGCCGCACGAGTGACACCGTCGTGGTCTACCTGCACTGGGGCGAGGAGATGAGGTCGTGCCCGCTCGACCGTCAGGTGTCGCTCGCCGAGCGGCTCGTCCGGGCGGGCGCCGACATCATCGTCGGCTCGCACGCGCACATCCTGCTCGGCGGCGGCATGCTCGGCCGCGCGTTCGTCGACTACGGCCTCGGCAACTTCGTCTTCTACACGGGCGGCGGCATCGCGGCCCAGACCGGCGTCGTCGAGGTGACCGCGACGGGGCGCCGCATCGACGGCTACCGCTTCGTGCCGGCCACCATCTCGGGCGGACGCCCCGAGCCGGTCACCGGGTCGGCGAAGGCGGCGCGCATCGCCGAGTGGAACGCGCTACGCGACTGCACCGGGCTTGACCGATGATCCGCCCGTGTCGACCTTGCGCTTGACGGCGATCGGCGCCAGCGCGGCGCCGACGATCACGAGGACGGCGCCGATCAGCGACACGATGCCCGGCCGCTCGCCGAGCACGACGTAGCTGAGGATCACGACCGTCGCGATCTCGATGGAGGCGACGAGAGCCGTCGCCGCGCTGCCGAGGCGCATCAGCCCCATCGTCTGGAACAGGCACGCGATGATGCTCGAGACGATCGCGACGCCGAGCAGCGCGAGCCAGCCGGTGGCGTCCGGCAGCTCGTGGCCGCCGAGCAGGAGCCCGCTCGGCACGAGGAAGATCGCCGCCGCGAGGACCGTGATGCCGAGCCAGGCGAGGGGGTCGACACCCTCGAGGCCCTCCTCCGCGACGAGGAAGTAGCCGGCCACGATGCACGCGAACGCGAGCGTGAGAATCACGCCGAGCACGTCGATCGACCCGACGGGGCTGCCGATCGCGAGGGCGACGCCGACCAGCGTGATCGTCGTCACGAGCAGCGCCAGCCAGGTCAGATGCACGCGTCCGAGGAGGCCGGCGCCGACGACGGTCAGCGCGGGGTAGATGAAGAGGATCAGCGTGACCGTGGCGGGATCCATGCGCTGCACCGCGGCGAAGTAGAGCGCCGGGCCGGCCACGGAGGTGAAGCACGCGATCAGCACGGGGCGACGATGCCCGCGCAGCGTGGCGCGGCGCGCGCGGTTGAGCAGGAACAGCGCGAGGACGAGGAACAGCGTGGCGCGCACCGCGAGCAGGACGCCGACCGAGGCGCCGTGGTCGTAGGCGACGGCGGCGAACACGCCCTGCGTGCCGTAGAGCACGGCGGAGACGGCGATGAACAGCTGCGCGGTGCGGATGCCGTGCGGCGCCCGGATCAGCCGGTTGGACGGTGCGGAGGCCACGCCCGGCATCGTACGGAGGCGGGTGGCGCACCGCGGTAACGGCACGGTAGTGTTCCCCGCATGGCCGCCCTTTCGCACGATGCCCGCGCCTTCCGCGACACCGTCGGCGCGTTCGCCACGGGCGTGACCGTGGTCACGACATCGAATGCCGGTTCGCCGCAGGGCATGACGCTCAACTCGTTCACCAGCGTGTCGCTCGACCCGCTGCTCGTGCTGGTGTCGATGGCGCACGGCACGCGATCGCTCGACGGGATCAAGCAGAGCCGCAAGATGGCCGTCAACGTCCTGCACCGCAAGCAGCAGGAGGCGGCGCTGGCGTTCGCCAAGCGCGGCGGTGACTTCCCCCACGAGCACGCCGTGCTCGATCCGCACGGGTTCTACTCGGTGCGCCACTCGCTCGCGATCATGCGCTGCGAGATCTACGACATCGTCACCGCTGGCGACCACGATCTGGTGATCGGCGAGGTCGTCCACTTCGAGAGCTCGCCGGGCGAGCCGCTGATCTTCCATCGCGGCGCGTTCGGCGGACTGGACGAGGACGCCCTCGTCCCGCGCGGCCGCGTCATCGGGATCTCCGATGGCGAAGGCTGGATGTAGCGCCGTCTCGGCAATTCGTACGGATTCGCACGTACCCGCTGCAATTCCCGTTGCAATCGGCTAGGGTTGGCCACATCCCGCCGCTTGGGGGGACGTGAGGCCCGGCGCACTGGGTCGTTAGAGAAGGACGGGTGCCGCATGGCGACCGGAGTTGTGAAGTGGTTCTCCGATGCAAAGGGCTATGGCTTCATTGCCCCTGATGGCGGAGGCAAGGATCTCTTCGTCCACTACACCAGCGTTGCGGGTTCGGGTTTCCGCACGCTCCGCGAGGGTGCCAAGGTCACCTTCGAGGCGCGCGAGGGCCAGAAGGGCCCCGAGGCGATCGACGTCGAGATGGTCGACTGATCAACTGCGTCTTGCGGCGCCGTCTCCGCCTTCGGGTGGAGGCGGCGCCTCTTTTTTTGCGCGGCTAGTCTCCCGGTGACACCGAGGAGCGGCAGATGACCGACGCATGGGGCGCCTTCGAGGCGCGGATGAACGAGCAGAGCGACCTGGGCGGCATCATGGGCCTGCTCGGCTGGGACGAGCAGACGATGTGCCCGCCCGGCGGTCGCGGTGCGCGCGCCCACCACGGCGCGACGCTGGCGGCGATCGCGCATCAGCGTCTCGTCGATCCCGCCTACGGCGAGGCCATCGAGGTGGCCGCCGCGCTGCCCGATCTCACGGTCGCGCAGCAGGCGATGGTGCGCGAGGCGCGCCGGAGCCGCGACAAGGCCACGAAGCTGCCGGAGGCGTTCGTGCGCGCGATGGCGCAGCAGCGCTCCGCCACGAACCAGGCGTGGGAGCACGCGCGCGAGACGAAGCGCTTCGAGGACTACCGGCCCGCGCTCGAGCAGCTGATGCGGCTCAAGGTGGAGGAGGCCGACCTGCTCAAGGGCGATGGCACGCGCTACGACGCGCTGCTCGACGACTTCGAGCCCGGCATGCGTCTCGAGCGCCTGCAGCCGCTGCTCGGTTCGCTGCGCGAGCGGCTCGTGCCGTTCGCACAGACGCTGCTCGACGCGCCGGCGCCGGACGTTTCCGTCTTGGAGCAGGGCTTCGATCGCGATCGCCAGTACGCGTTCTCGCTGCGCGTGCTCGAGGACCTCGGCTTCGACTTCGAGCACGGTCGCCAGGATCTGTCGACGCATCCGTTCACCGGCGGTACCGCGCCGAGCGACGTGCGCCTCACGACCCGCGTGTGGGAGGACTGGCTGCCGGCCTGCCTCTACGCGACCGTGCACGAATGCGGCCACGGTCTGTACGAGCAGGGCCACGCGCGCGAGCTGTGGCGCACGAGCGTCTGCGGCGCGCCGTCGCTCGGCCTGCACGAGTCGCAGTCGCGCTTCTACGAGAACGTGATCGGCCGCTCGCTGCCGTTCTGGGAGCACTACCTGCCGGTGGCACGCGAGTTCTTCCCCGGCCAGCTCGACGGCGTCGATGCGATGGCGATGCAGCGCGCGGTCTGCCGCGTGGCGCGCACGCCGATCCGCGTCGAGTCCGACGAGGTCACGTACAACCTGCACATCCTGCTGCGCTTCGAGCTCGAGGTCGATCTGATCGAGGAGCGCGTCGCCGTCGCCGATCTGCCCGAGGTCTGGAACGCCCGCATGGAGCAGTACCTCGGCTACACGCCGCAGGACGACGTCGAGGGCGTGATGCAGGACGTCCACTGGTCGGAGGGCCTGTTCGGCTACTTCCCGACGTACACGCTCGGCAACCTCTACTCGGCTGCAATCCGCGAGGCGATGGCCCGCGACCTGCAGATCGACGACCTCGTCCGTGCCGGCGAGTTCGCGCCGATCCTGACCTGGCTGCGCGAGCGCATCCACGCCGTCGGCGCCGTGCCGCTCGGCGAGGACCTGATGCGCGAGGTCACAGGCAAGCCGCTCGAGATCGACTCCTTCATGACGTACCTCGAGGCGAAGTACGGCGCCCTCTACGGCATCTGAGTTACCAGAGGGGTCAGACCCCTCTGTTAACCAATGCGGTCAGTTACCAGAGGGGTCAGACCCCTCTGTTAACCAAGGCGGTGAGTTACCAGAGGGGTCAGACCCCTCTGTTAACCAAGGCGGTCAGTTACCAGGGGGGTCTGACCCCTCTGTTAACGAATGCGGTGAGGCACCGGCGGGGTCTGACCCCCCCCTGGAACCTACGGTGCTTTGCGACCGTGCTCGACGAAGTGCCGGTGCGTGATCGGCATCTGCGTCTCGAAGAGCGCCTCGACGGCCTCGGCGTAGCGGCGGATCTCCCGCTGCGCGTGCTCCTGGTTGCGGAGCGACAGGAAGTTCATCAGGCTGCGCGCGTTCAGCGTCCAGAAGAACTCCGTCATGATCCCGACCGGCAGGACGCTGCGTGCGACCTCCTTGGCGACGCCGTCGGCGAGCATCGCCTCGTACGCCGCGTACGAGGCGCGGTAGGACTCCTCGATCGTGCCGCGCGTCTTCTCGGCGAGGTCCATCGGCACCGACTCGAACGTGTACGCACCGGGCTTGCCGACCTGCGTGCGCACGTCCTCGAGGGCGGGCACGTAGAACGCCTCGTCGATCTTGGCGTAGCGGCCCGACAGCTCGTTGAAGGAGCCGACGCGGTGGCGGATCCACTCGCGCATCACGAAGATCGGGCAGCGCACGTGGAAGCGGAAGGCGTTGTGCTCGAACGGCGTGCCGTGGCGCTCGCGCATCAGGAAGCCGATCAGGCCCTCGTCGCGCTCGTCCATCTCGTCCTTGCGCGTGCCGAACGAGACGCGGGCGGCGTTGACGACCGAGAGGTCGTCGGCCATCGCCTGGTCGAGGCGGACGAAGCCGTCGGTGAAGACGTCGATGCGATCCATACGCGAAACCTAGTCGGCGCTCCGGCGGAACCGTCCGCGGATGTCCGCGGGGCTACTGCGCCATGCGCCCGCCGTCGACGACGAGCTCGGTGCCCGTCACGTAGTCGGCGGTGAGCAGGTAGCGGACGGCGGCGGTGATGTCGTCGGGGGAGCCGATCCGGCCGAGTGGGATGCGCGTGACGATGCGCTCAATCGCGTCCGCATCGACCTCGTCGGGCGGCAGCACGGTGCCGGGGTGCACGACGTTGATGCGGTGCCGCGGAGCGAGTGAGCGCGCGAGGCCGGAGACGAGCGCGCGCTGCGCGCCCTTGGCGGCCGAGTGGGGGAGGTACGACGGCCAGCCGCGCATGCCGGCGACGTCGCCGATCACCACGATCGCGCCGCCGTCGGCGAGCGTCTGCTGCGCCGCCTGCGCCACGAAGATCAGGCCGCGCACCACGGACCCGAGCGCGTCCTCCACGAGTTCCGGCGTGATGTCCTCGAGCGCAGTGGGGGTGAAGGCCCCGCCCGCGGCGTAGACGACGCCGTCGAGGCCGCCGAGCGCGGTGGCGGCATCGATGACGGCCGCTCGCGCCTGGACCGCGTCGGCGAGATCGGCCGTCAGCGCGGCCGTGCTGCGCCCGTCTCGGACCTCGACGGGCTCGACCGCTGAGCGCGACGAGACCGCCACGCTGCAGCCGGCGGCGGCCAGATCCGCCGCTATCGCGCGTCCCAGGCGACGGCCGCCACCGCAGACCAGCACGCGTGCGCCGTCGAGTTCCATGTGTGAACGGTATCGGACGGCGGCGGCCACCCCGCAGCCACCGCTGTACGCTGCAGGCGTGCAGGCGCCCAATGCCCTCTCGCTGTTCCGCGTCGTGCTCGTGCCGCTCGTGGTGATCGCGCTGCTCTGGGACTTCCCCGCGCACCAGTGGGTCGCGGCCGCGCTGTTCGTGATCGCGAGCATCACCGACCTGCTCGACGGGCGCATCGCGCGCGCCAGCGGCAACGTCACCGTCTTCGGCACGTTCATCGACTCGCTCGCCGACAAGCTGCTGATCTGCTGCACGCTGATCGCGCTGGTGGCGATGGATCGCGTCTGGGCGTGGGCCGCGATGGTCGTCGTGGCACGGGAGTTCGCCGTCACCGGACTGCGTCTGGTTGCGGCGCAGGACGAGGTGATCTCGGCCTCGCGTTCCGGCAAGATCAAGATGATCCTGCAGGTCGTGACGGTGCTCGCGCTGATCCTCAACACGCGCTACGAGACCCTCAACGACGTGCTCGTCATCCTGATGGTGATCGCCACCGTCATCTCCGGCGTCGAGTACTTCGTCAACGGCCGTCGGCACCTGACGGCCAGCATCTCGCGTTAGCGCGCTTCCGGCGCAATACTTGGAGCATCATGGCGTTCTGGCGGAAGAAGGACGACGACGTCGCGGCGGTGCTGCGGAAGGTCGGCAAGCGCGAGCCGTTCCGCTGGGTGCGGCAGCTCGACGACGCCGAGCTCGAGCGTCTGGCCGAGAACGTCAGGCAGGAGCTCGTGGCCTGCGATTCCCGCGACGAGCTGCTGGAGCAGGCCGCGCGCCTGCACTACCAGACCCAGCCGCGACTCGAGGGGCGCCTCAAGCGCGGCGAGGATGTCGTGGATGAGGAGGCCGTCCGCGGGCGCGCGCTCGCCGTCATCTTCGAGCGCCGCTACGGCGTGAGCCTGGAGCGTGCCCTCGACGTCGGGCTGCCGATCGATCCGGCGACGGAGGAGGCGAATCTGCGCATCGAGCGCGTGCTGCGCCAGCTCGGTCTCGCCTACAGCGTGGTGGATGAGGGGCATTGGGTGTTCGAGCTCGACGTGGCGTCGGTGCACGTGCGCCACTACGTGGCCGCCGGCTCGCTCGACGTGTACGCGCCGGTGCGCACGTGGGAGGACGAGGACGTGGCGGATGCGCTGCTGCGCCAGAACGGCGGGTCCGTCGGCGGCGCGTTCTGGGGCGTCTGCACGTTCGAATCGGCGGGTGATCACCTGTGCGCGTGCGCGCGCGTCGGCACCGCGGACCTGCAGGCCGGCGCGGTGTCGTTCGCCCTCGCGTCGGTCGCCTCGCTGGTTGATGCGGCGGCCCGCGCCGCCTCCGACGACGACTGAGGCGACGTTCGTTTTGTCGCACGCTTGTGCGGTGGACGCACAAAGTTGTCACGTTGTTGGCGTTTCCGCCAAGCCCGTCTAAACCTTCCTGTCGGAGAGAGAGGGGAGGAGGGTCGGAGCGCATCCGATCGATCCTTCCGCACAATCGAGTGGAGGAGATACCCATGCCGAAAGCCGGTGCGCGATGCTGACCGTCGACGTCCAGCTCCCCGACATCGAAGAGCTGCGCAAGCTCGTCGACGTCGGCCAGGAGCGCGGGTTCCTTCTGATCGGCGAGGTCGCCTCGGCGCTGCAGGAGGTCGAGATCTCGAAGGAGCAGATCGAGGATTTCCACGCCTATCTCGTGGAGCACGGCATCGAATTGCACGAGGCCGAGGGGCGCGTCGCCGAGAAGGTCGTCGAGGGTGAGAAGGCCGAGATCGACCTGACCGTCGAGCCCAGCCTCGACTCGCTGCGCCTCTACCTGCGTGAGATCGGCCGCGTGCCGCTGCTCACCGCCAGCCAGGAGATCGATCTCGCCAAGCGCATCGAGAAGGGCGACATGCGCGCCAAGCGCCAGATGATCGAGG
>CAZPQP010000044.1:0-11850 GCA_964588635.1 uncultured Bifidobacterium sp. | reverse complement strand
GGCGGCTGGCTCGACGGCGTGCTCGGCGTGATGGGCGGCCTCGAGGTGCTGCGCGCCGCCGCCGCCGCGGGCACGCCGCCGTGCACCATCAAGCTCGTCGACTGGGCCGACGAGGAGGGCGCGCGCTTCGGCCGCAGCCTGCTCGGCTCATCGGCCTTCGCCGGCACCCTCGAGATCGAGGACGTGCGCGAGTTCACGGACAAGGACGGCATCCGCCTCGACGACGCGCTCAAGGCGATGGGCGTCGATCTCGACCAGGCGCACCTCGCCAAGCGCCGCATCCAGGACGTCAAGGCGTACCTCGAGCTCCACATCGAGCAGGGGCCGGTGCTCGAGAGCGAGGGCCTCGCGGTCGGCGCCGTCCTCGGCACCGTCGGCGTCGAGCGCTACACCGTCACCTTCCGCGGTCAGGCCGCGCACGCCGGCTCCACGCCGATGCTGCAGCGCCGGGACACGTTCTCCGCCGCCGCGCGCTTCGCGCTGCTGCTGCGCGACGTGGCGATCAGGCACGAGGGCGTCTCGACGATCGGCAACGCCAACTGCACGCCGGGCGTCGTCACCGCGGTGCCGGGCGTCACCGAGATCCTCGTCGACCAGCGCCACCTCGATGCCGACACGCTCGCCGCCATGAACGCCGACGCGCGCGCCGCCTCCCAGCAGGCCGCCGAGGAGTTCGGCTGCACCGTCGAGTGGGAGCAGCTCTGGCGCATCCCGCCGATCCCCTTCGATCCCGCGCTGATCGAGGACGCGCGCGCCGCGGTGCGCGAGGTCACGGGCACGGACCGCGCGCTGCCGTCCGGCCCGCTGCACGACGCCGCCGAGATGGCGCGCATGGTGCCGACGGTGATGCTCTTCGCCTCGTCCACGAACGGCCTGTCGCACTGCCCTGAGGAGGACACGCCGGAGGAGCATCTGCTGCTCGCGGCCGAGGCCTTCGGCATCGCCGTCGGGCGGGCGATCGAGCGGGTGGGGAAGGCGTAGAGCGAAGGCCCTGAGGTGGCTCGGTCGGAAACGACCGATTCACCTCACGGCCATCGCGTCGCCTAGATCCAAGGTCGCGGAAAGCCAACGCCACTACTGGGGCGGTTGATCAACCAATGCGACCCGATGGCCTCGAGGTGAATCGGTCGTTTCCGACCGAGCCACCTCGAGGCCCTCGCGTCGCCTGCGGCGACCACCCCGCAGTTTGCGGGGCAGGCTCTGCCTACCCCGCAAACTGCGGGATGATCTCCTTGCCGTACACGTCGATCGTGCGCTCGCGATCGCCGGCCATCAGATAGATGTTGTAGTGCTTCACGCCGATCGCCTCGAGCTCCTTGAGCTTGGCGACATGCTGCTCGACGGTGCCGAGGATGCTGAAGCGATCCGCGGTCTCGTCGTCGACGAACTCGCCGTGCGCGGCGCCCTCGCGGGAGTGGTCGTCGTAGTTGTAGAACTCGCGGCGCTCCATGTAGGACGTCAGCGCCTCGGGCAGCTCGGACTTGTCGTAGCGCTGCAGCAGGTCGAAGACGTGGTTCGAGACCATCGCCGGGAACCAGCGGGACGCGTCGCGCGCGGCCGCCATGTCGTCCATCAGCACCGCGGGGGCGCAGACGATCGGCTCGAGCGCATCGGGGTCGCGTCCCGCCTGCTCGGCGGCGGCGCGGGCGAGGCCCATGATCCACTGGATGATCTCGGGATCGGCGAGCTGGATGATCACGCCCTCGGCGTGACGGCCCGCGACGGCGAGCGCCTTCGGCCCGTAGCCGGCGAGATAGAACGGGATCTCCGGGAGATCCTCGGCCCACGCGAGTTGCAGCTCCTTGCCGTTCCACTCGGTCTTGCGACCGTTCATCAGGTCCTTCATCATCGCCGTCGCCGCCTCGTACTCGGCGACCTTGACGGGCTGCAGGCCGATGTAGCGGCGCGCGGAGTCACCGCGACCGATGCCGAAGACCACGCGGCCCTTCGAGATGTCGTTCAGCGTCGCGTGCGCCGACGCGGTGACGGTGGGCTCGCGCGTGCCCGGGTTCGTCACGCACATGCCGAGCTTGATGCGCTCCGTGCCGAGGGCCGCGGCCGTCAGCAGCGGGTACGGGTCCTGCCAGAGGACGTGCGAGTCATACGTCCAGCCGATCTCGAAGCCGTTGTCCTCGGCCTGCTTGAAGAGGCGGACGAGGTCGGTGTAGGGCGGGTCCGGGAGGACGGTGATGCCGAAATGCATGGTCAGAGCCTCCTAGGCGTCCGCGTGCTGCTTGAAGAACGAGGTGACGAGCTCGGTGGCCTCCGCGGGGCACTCGAGCAGGCCGGCGTGGCCGATCTCGGTGAACTCGTGCACCGTCGCCCAGTCGCCGATCGCATCGGCGATGTCGTGGGCACTGAAACCGCCGGTCGCGAGGCGGGGCGGCGTCATCGTGTCGCGCGAGCCGTTCGTGAAGAGGATCGGGCGCTTGATCTGGCGGGCCAGGTGCTCGTTGTCCATGTTCTCCATGGCGAGGCAGGCCCAGCGGATCGTGTACGGCGGGTTGAGGCGGATGACGTGCCGGACGAGATCGAACGTGCCCGGGTTGTCGGCGAGGAACTGATCGCCGACGGCCTGGATCGTGATCAGGTCGCAGAAGTCGTCCAGCGGCATCGCCTCCGCCATCTTGCGCCACGTGCCGAAGTAGACCTTGCGATAGAGATCGCAGCGCGCCATGCCGCAGTCGGCGCAGGCGGCGATCGTGCGCTCCGGGTACTTGCCGACGAATGCGATCGTGACCATGCCGCCCATCGAGGTGCCGTGGACGAAGACGCGGTCGAAGCCGAGCGCGTCGAGCAGCAGCGCACCCTCGTCGGCCCAGTTCTCGACGGAGTGCTCCGTGTTCGGGCAGTCGGAGCGGCCGTAGCCCGTCGCGTCGAAGGAGAGGAGGCGGAAGCCGCGCTCGCGGAAGCCGTCGTTGACGAACCCGAAGTTGTGGCGGCCGAACAGCGAGCCGCCGAACTGCATCACGATCGGGCCGTCCTCAGGTCCGGTCAGCTCGTAGTAGATGCGGTTGTCGTTCGCCAGCGTGACGAAGGGCATGGGTCTCTCCTCCTTGGTCTCCCGGCGCCCTAGGACGAGCGGCGCGTGCGGGGTATCCTCTCCTGACCGGAGAGTATCCGGGGTCGAGGGGAAAGGGAAACGCCGCATGGCCGGAGAGCTCGAGAATCGCGTCATCGTCCTGACGGGAGCGGCCGGCGGCATCGGCCGCGCGACCGCTGCACGGCTCGCCGGCGAGGGAGCCCGACTGGTGCTGTCCGACCGCGAGGCCGTCGTCGAGGAGGTCGCGGCCGAGCACGGCGCTGCCTGGTGCGTGGCCGACGTCACGCAGGCCGACGGCTGCGCGCGCATCGCCGAGACGGCACGCGAGGCGCACGGCGGCGTCGACGTCCTCGTCTGCAACCACGGCGCGATCGTCGGCGCTCCGTTCCTCGAGACCACCGAGGCGCAGTGGGACTTCGTCCACAACGCCGTCCTCAAGAGCGTCTTCCTCGTCTCCGAGGCCGTGATCCCCCTGATGGCTGGACGGCAGGGGGCCAACGTCATCAACATCGCCAGCGTCGGCGGCATCAAGGCCCTGCGCTTCATGAGCGCGTACGGGGCGGCGAAGGCCGGCGTGATCCACCTGTCGAAGTGCATGGCCATCGACCTCGCCGAGCAGGGCATCCGCGTGAACGCGATCTGCCCGGGCGTGATCGACACGCCGCAGCCGCGGCAGTTCGTCGCGAACCTGCCCGACCCGGAGGCCGCCTTCGCCGCGTTCGAGCCGATGCATCCGATCGGCCGCGTCGGCCGCGCCGACGAGGTCGCGGACGCTATCTGCTTCCTGGCCGGTGACCGCGCGTCGTTCGTCACCGGCTCCGCCTTCATCGTCGACGGCGGGATGACGGCCGTATGAGCCGCCGCGTGCTGATCACCGGCGGCGCCTCGGGCATCGGCGCCGCCGCCGTCGTGCGCTTCCAGGAGGACGGGTGCCGCGTCGCCGCCCTCGACGTCGACGAGGCCATGCTCGCGCAGTGCGCCGCCGACGTGAAGGTCGTCTGCGACGTCTCCGACGACGCCTCGGTCGCCACGGCCGTCGAGCAGGCGGTCGCCGAGCTGGGCGGGCTCGACGTGGTCGTGGCCGCCGCCGGCGTCGCCTCGCGCGGCTCGGTCGTCGAGTGCACGCCCAAGGAGTTCGGCCGCGTCATGAGCGTCAACGTGCGCGGCGTCTACCTGACATGCCGTGCGACGATCCCGCATCTGCGCACGGCCGGTGGCGGCGCGATCGTCGTGGTGGCCTCGCAGCTCGGCATGGTCGCCGTGCCGGATGCCGCCGCCTACTGCGCCTCCAAGGGCGCGGCGGTGAACCTCACGCGCGCGATGGCGCTCGATCACGCGAGGGAGGGCATCCGCGTCAACTGCGTCTGCCCGGGACCGACCGACACGCCGCTGGTCGAGCGCTTCTTCGCCGAGTCGGGCGATGCCGCCGGCACGCGCAAGGCGTTCGAGGATGCCGGCGTGATCGGCCGTCTGATCGAGCCGGCCGAGATCGCCGAGGCAATCGCCTATCTCGCCAGCGAGCGTGCGAAGGCAACGGTGGGCACGGCGCTCGTCGTCGATGCGGGCTACACGACGCGGTAGCGCGCAAGCGGCTCAGTCGTCTGCGTCGACCTTGATGACCTTGGTCCCCGCCCACTTGTCGCCGAGGCGCTGGCGGCGGTTCTCGCCGGTGACGACGATCCAGAGGATGCCGAGCGCATATGGGGTGAAGTAGGGGAAGAGGTCGACGGGGCGCGCGAGCGTCCGCTTGACGGCGCCCATCGGGGTGAGAGCGGCGCCGCCGCCCATCACGACCTTGATGCGCGCGACGCGCTTGCCTGGCGTCTGGCCGTTCCAGAAGTATTCGAACAGGCCGTAATAGAGCAGCCACCAGACGACGTAGACGATCACCACCCAGCCCGGCAGCGAGAACGTGCCGTCGGGCTTCTGCTCGCGCGTCAGGAGGCTCACCCAGAACAGCACGACGGTGACCACGCCGAAGTCGAGGATGCCGGCGATGACGCGGATGCCGATCTTGCAGGGCGTCGGCCCGGTCGAGCCGTGGACGAGGATGCGGCGTGCTTCGGCGGGATCCACGACTGAAGGGTTGCAGGCTCCGCACGCGGAGGCCGCCGCTCCCTCGGGAGGAAGCGGACAGCAGCGGCGCGGTACCGTTCCCGCATGGAACCCGTCGGACTGGTCGGCTGCGGCAATATCGGGGGACGCGTCGGCGGCGTGCTCGTACGGGCGGGCTTTCAGGTGCTCGCCTGCGATGCCGATGCGACGCGTGCTGCGGCCACCGGGGGTGAGGCCGTCGACCTGGCGGCGGCAGCCGGGGCACCAGTCGTCCTGCTGTCGCTGCCCTCCTCGCGCGAGGTCGAGGCGGTCGTCGAGGGGCCCGGCGGCCTGCTCGAGCACGGTGCCGCCGGTCTGACGATCGTCGACCTCACGACGGCCGATCCGGCCTCGACGCGGCGCCTCCATGCGCGCTGCGCCGAGCAGGGCATCGACTTCGTCGACGCGGGCGTGACGGGCGGTGCGGCAGCGGCGGAGCGGGGCACGCTGGTCGTCCTCGTCGGCGGCGACGATGCCGCCATCGAGACCGCGCGTCCCGTGCTCGAGGCGATCTCCTCGCAGCTGCTCGTGATGGGGCCCAGCGGAGCCGGGCACGCGACCAAGGCCGTCAACAACGTCCTCAATGCCGTCACGCTGGCCGCGACCGGGGAGGCGATGCTGGCGGGCGTCGCCGCCGGGCTCGACCCCGCGCGTCTGCTCGAGGCGATCAACGCGGGCAGCGGCGCCTCATGGGCGAGCGCCAACCGCTTCCCGAGGATCGTGGCGGGCGACGACATGCCGGGTGGGCTGTCGGTCGAGCTGATGGCGAAGGACGTCGATGTCTTCCTGCGCCTCGCCGCCGAGGCGGGCACGCCGACGCAGATCGCCGAGGCCTGCGTCGCGACGTACCGCGCCGCGATCGAGGCGGGCTACGGCGACCAGATCGCCAACGCGATCGTCGCCGCCATGAACGGCGGCATGCCGTTGCGGCAACGCTGATCTGGACCCGGGTCCAGAACAGCAGAAACCGTGCGGATCTGGACCCGGGTCCAGATCCGCACGTCGTCTGCGGGTGGGCTAGGCCAGGTCGCCCTGGCGCGCCACGTCGAACGGGATGCGCTTGAGGAACCTGCCGTGGCCCGGCTGCGTCTTGATCTCGCCCTGGTCGAAGACGACCGTGCCGCGGCACAGCGTCGAGCGGACCGAGCCGGCGACCGTCTTGCCGTCCCAGAGGTCGTAGCTGACGTTCATGAACGACGTCTCCGTCGAGAACGTGAACGGCGACTTCGGATCGAAGATCACGACGTCGGCGTCCATGCCCGGTGCGATCGCGCCCTTCGTGGGCATGCCGAACTGCTTGGCGATCGCCGTCGACGTGACGTCGACGAGGCGGTTCATCGAGATACGCCCCTCCTTGACGCCGTGCTCCCACATCAGGGGCAGGCGATGCTGGATCGCGGCGAGGCCGTTCGGGATCTTCGAGAAGTCATCCGCGCCCAGCGCCTTCTGCGGGTCATCGAACGGGCAGTGGTCCGTCGAGATCGACTGCAGGTGGCCGTACTTGAGGCAGTCCCACATGAAGTCCTGGTTCGAGGCGTCGCGCAGCGGCGGCGAGCACACGAAGCGCGCGCCCTCCGGAGCGGGGCGCTCGAGGTCCGTGATGTCGGCGAACAGGTACTGGATGCAGGTCTCGCCGTACGCGGCGACGCCGCGGGCACGGCCCGCGATGATCTCCTCGGCGGCCGGCTGGCACGAGACGTGGACGATGAAGACCGGCGCACCCGCCTGCTCGGCGAAGCGCACCGCGCGACCCGTGGCCTCGGCCTCGACCCACTCGGGGCGGGTGTGGGCATGCCACACGGGTGCCGTGTCGCCGCGACCGAGGGCCTCGGCGACCATGCGATCGATGATCCAGCCGTTCTCGGCGTGGACCTGCACGAGGCCACCGTGCTGCTTCGACTCCTCGAGGACCCGCATGAACAGGTCGTCCGTGATCATCAGGACGTCCTTGTACGCGAGGAACACCTTGAAGGACGAGACGCCCTGGTCGACCATCTTCGGCATGTCGCGGAACGTGCCCTCGTCGGAGCGCGTGATCGCCATGTGGAAGCTGTAGTCCACGTGCGCGGCACCCTCGGCGCGACCCATCCACTCGTCGAGCGAGGACTGGAGGCCGTCGGGTGCGATCTGCAGCGCGAAGTCGACGATCGCGGTGACGCCGCCGGCAGCAGCCGCCTGCGTGCCCGTGTTGTAGTCGTCGGCCGTCGTCGTGCCGCCGAACGGCATCGACATGTGGGTGTGGTTGTCGATCAGGCCCGGCAGCAGGTAGCAGCCGGTGGCGTCGATCACCTCGGCGCCCTCGACGTCGCCGATCTGGCCGACGGCGACGACGGACTCGCCGTCGATCAGGACGTCGCCCTTGATGGTCTCTCGCGCGTTGACGACGGTGCCGCCGCGGATGATCTTCTTCATCGTTCCTCCTCGCCCATGCCGGGCCTCTCACTGGGCGCGATCATAGCCGCGCTCGGCCGAAATGCATCGTCCGTCATGGGATTCTCGCCCGGCGCGGTATCGTGGCCGGATGCTGGAGATCGGACTGGGCGTGCTCGCGGGGATCCTCTTCGGTCTTCTGACTGTGCTGGTGCGCCGCGGTCTGATCCGCACGTCGGATCCCATCGCGGGCTCCGTGGTCGTCATCGGCTTCGCCACGTTGATCGTGCTGGGCGTGACGGTCGTCTCCGGGCAGGCTGGAGATCTGCTCGACCCGGGGATCGCCGCCGTCTACTTCGCGATCGGGCTGGTCGCCCCGGGCGCGTCGCAGATCATCTTCATGCTGGCCGTGCGCGATGTCGGCGCAAGTCGCGTGGCGATCATGATCGGCACGGCGCCGCTGCTGGCCACGATCATCGCCGTGGTCTTCCGGGACGAGCCGTTGAAGGCGGGGCTCCTCGCCGGCACCGTGCTAATCGTCGTCGGCGGAGCATCGCTCGCCTACGAGCGCAATCTCCCCGTCGGCTTCCGTGCCCGCGGCATGCTGCTCGCGTTCCTCTGCGCCCTCACGTTCGCGTGCCGCGACAACGCGATGCGGATGGCGGGACTGGAGACCGACATGGATCCCCGCGCGGCCACCTCCTGGGCGCTGATCGGCGCCTTCGTCGCCGTCGCCGGCTTCGCGGTGATCACGCGCCGCCGCGCGCTGTCCGGCCAGCTGCGGGAGGTGCTGATCCCGTTCCTGCCCGCCGCCATCGTGTTCGGCATGGCGTACACGACGCTGACGATCGCCCTCGGCATCGGCAAGGTCACGATCTTCGCGCCGCTCAACGCGATGCAGTCGATGTGGACCGTCCTGCTCGCGTGGATGATCCTCGGCCGCTCCGACGGCATCGGGGTCCGCGTCGTCGCGGCCATGCTGCTCGTGGTCTCGGGTGGCATCCTGATCGGACTCTTCCGATGACGATCATCGACGCCACCGAGCTGCCCGGCCGCAAGGCCTATCGCCTGCTGGTCGACTGCGTCGTGCCGCGCCCGATCGCGTGGGTCTCGACCATGGATGCCGAAGGGCGCGTGAACCTCGCCCCGTTCTCGTTCTTCCAGGCCGTCGGCGCCGAGCCGCCGAGCGTGATGCTCGCGATCGGCCGGCATCGCGACGGGGAGTACAAGGACACCGGCGTCAACCTCCGCGCCACGGGCGAGTGCGTCATCAACGTCGTCACCGACGAGCTCGCCGAGGCGATGAACGTGACGGCCGGCGAGCACCCCTTCGGCGTCGACGAGCTGAAACTCGCCGGGCTCTCGATCGCGCCGTGCCGTCACGTCGCGCCGCCGCGCGTCGCCGAGTCGCCCGTCGCGCTCGAGTGCCGGCTGGCGCAGGAGGTGCCGATCGGCCACGACGGCGAGAACCGCTACCTCGTGATGATCCTCGAGATCGTCGCCTTTCACGTGCGCGACGATCTCTACGACGACGGGCGCATCGACCCCCGCAAGCTCCATCCCCTCGGCCGCCTCGGCGGCAATGCCTACAGCCACCCCGGCGAGGTCTTCGAGATGGAGCGCCCGCCGTCCACGCGCCCGCACTGACGACCGCTGGTTAACAGAGGGGTCAGACCCCTCTGTTAACCAGCGACGCTGCGGAAGGGGTTAACAGAGGGGTCTGACCCCTCTGTTAACTCAAGCGGGCTCGTGTGCTTCGACGGGCACGGCATCGACGACGGTGACCGGCAGGCCGAACTTCGCGATCGCATCCTCGGGCAGGTGGCGCTCGAACCACTCGCGGTCGCTCGTCGGATGCAGGACGATCACGAGCTCGTCGGGGTGGAACACCGCGATCTCGTCCTCCAGCGCCTGCAGCGGACTCGAGTCGCCCGTGCCGCCCGTCACCTCGATGCCGTGGCGGTAGAACGCGTCGATCGCCTCCGAGAGGCGGTGCTCGGCTGCGGGGCGCGAGGCGTGCTCGTCGCCGAACAGGAAGTGGTTGAGGCGGCTGCCGACGAGCGGTGCGATCACGCGGATGCCCACGTGCGCGTGCCCGTGCGCCGAGAGCTCGCGCACCACATGCTCGCCATCGCACTCGGCCGCCAGCAGCACGAGCACCCGGCGCGGGGAATCGGAGGTGTAGGGCGTGCCCATGGCAGGTGGTCCTTCCGTCGGAGATCCACGGCTCACGCTAGGCCGCCGACGGTGCGCGGCGGGTCGGGTTTTCCGTGCCCTCGCTGCGGGTCGCCTCGCCGCGTCAGAGCAGGGGCAGGAACACGATGGCGGCGACGTCGATCGCCACGATCGCGAGCAGGCCGTTGAAGCTCGTCGCGCTGCCGCCGCGGCGGGCTCCGAACGCGGCAGCCCCGACGAAGATGACGGCGAGCGCGACGGCGACGAGGGGCGAGCGGGGCAGGGACGCGAGCGCGATCACGGCGGTGCCGAGCGCGAGCAGGAGCCAGCAGAGCCGCGCTGCCCGTTGCGTGCCCAGGCGCACGGCGAGTCCACCGAGCCCGGCGGCGCGATCGGTCTCGAGATCGGGCAGCGCGTTGGCGAGGTGCGCGCTGACCGCCGCGAGGGCGAAGGCGACCACCATCCAGACGGGAGGCGCCTCCCCGTCGAGCCCGAGCGACAGGAACAGCGGTGCCGAGCCGAACGCGACGGCGTACGGCAGCCATGACCACACCGTGCGCGAGAGACGCAGGTTGTAGAGCCACGCCATCGCCAAGGCGAGCACGTGGAACGAGCCGCCGACGAGCCCCGCCACGAGCCAGCTGAGGACGACGGCGGCAGCCAGCGTGCCGATCGCCCCGATCCACAGGCCTTGGGGCGTGACGTCCCGCGCCACGGTCGGCTTGCCCGTGCGCCCGGCCTGCGCATCGATCCGACTGTCATGGGCGTCGTTGGACCAGCCGACCGAGAGCTGCCCGAGCAGGATCGTCAGCGCGACGAGCGCGAGGCCGCCACCGCGCCAGCCGAGGCTCCACGCGAACGCCGTCATGATCAGCGTCACGCCGACCGTCGGCGCCGTGTGGCAGGCCACGGCGTAGCCGCGGAGCCGCCTCATCGGGTGCCGGTGCGGTGCGTCACGGTGCGAGGCCGTCGGCGCGATCGCGCGCGGCGGCCTGTGGATCGCGGTCGGCGGCCGGCCCGTAGCCGCCGCCGCACGGCCCCATCAGGCAGATGCGATCGCCGGCCTTCGCCTTGCGGTACGGGAACTTGGAGTGCAGCTCCTGCTCGTCGGGGCGTCCGCGGTTGAGGATCACGCGGCTCGGCGCGCCGTCCGCGCCGCCGAACAGCCCCGGCGGCGCCCAGACCGAGCCCTCGCCCTCGAGCGAGAAGCCCGTGTCGTCGAGGAACTCGATCTCGCGGATCGAGCCGAGCCCGCCGCGCCACTGCCCGGCACCGGCCTCGCCCTCGCGCAGCTCGTATTGCGTGACGCGCAGCGGGTAGTGCGACTCGATGTCCTCGACGGGGTTGTTGCGCGTGTTCGCGTACAGCGTGTCGACGGCGTCCATGCCGTCCTTGCCGTGCCGCGCGCCGTAGCTGCCCTCGTGGATATCCATGTACACCCAGTGCTCGCCGTCCCGGAATCCAGAGTACGAGACGATCCGCAGGGTGCCCGTGCCAGCGCTGACCGCGTCGGGCAGGATCGGTGCGAGCGCGCGCATCAGCGTGTCGGCGACGAGGTTGCCGCCGGAGAATCGCGCGATGGTCGGTGCCGGGAAGGTGGGGTTGGCGAGGCAGCCCTCGGGCGCCGTGATCGTGATCGGGCGGAACAGCCCGGAGTTGGTCGGCACCGCGTCGTGCGTGTCGGTGTCGAGCAGGATCGAGCGCAGCGCGACCCAGACGGCGAGGTCGACCGTGCCGACGAACGGCATGTTGAGCGGCAGGTCGATCTGCGGCGACGTGCCGGCCAGATCGACCGTCAGCTCCGAGCCCGTGATCGTGACGGCGACCTTGATCACGAGGTCCTTGTACGACGGGTCCGGATGATCCGGATAGCCGTCGAGCCGGCCCTCGGCCTCGTACGTGCCGTCGGGCAGGCGCTCGATCTCGCGGCGCATCATGCGCTCGGAGTAGTCCATCACGTCGGCGCAGGCCAGGCGGAAGGTGTCGACGCCGTAGCGCTCGATCAGCTCCTCGAGACGGGCGGCGCCGATCTTGGCCGCCGTCACCTGGGCCTCCATGTCGCCGACCACGAGGTGCGGGGCGCGCACGTTGTCCTTGATCAGCTGCCAGAGCACGCCGTTCGGGCGTCCCTCGTCCTCGATCTTGAGGGCGTTGAAGTGCAGGCCCTC
>CAZPQP010000043.1:0-12161 GCA_964588635.1 uncultured Bifidobacterium sp. | reverse complement strand
GCAGGTGGATGCCGTCGCGCAGGTAGTCCATGTTGTCGAGGTGCTCGCGCCAGCGGGTGTCGATCGTCTGCAGCAGGTAGAACCGCTCCGCCCGGCGCATCAGCTCCGGGTCGATCGTCGAGAGCACGCGCTCCTTGCGCTCGTAGGCCGTTGCGGCGTCGGCCACGGCGCGGTCGATCATGTCGTCGAGGACGAGCTCATCGGCCGAACCGAGGTCGGCCGCGGTGAAGCTGACGGGGTAGAGCGAGCGCAGCCCGACGATCAGGTCCTCGGTCGTGCGGTCCGCGGCGACCGGGGCCCCGTCGCCCTCCTCCATCCCCTCGCGGAACTCCGGCTCGGCCGCGCCCGTGAAGTGCGCCTCGACCATCTCCTCGACGCACTCGTCGACCCACTCGCCGATCAGGTCGGAGATGTCCGCGCCCTCCAGCACCTCGCGGCGCTGGCCGTAGACGACCTCGCGCTGCTTGTTGAGCACGTCGTCGTACTTGAGGACGTTCTTGCGGATCTCGAAGTTGTGCTCCTCGACGCGCCGCTGCGCGCCCTCGATCTGGCGCGAGAGCAGCTTGTGCTCGATCGGCTCGCCCTCCGGCGGACCCAGCTTGTCGAGGATCTTGTAGATGCGATCGCCGGCGAACAGGCGCACGACCTCGTCCTCGGCGGACAGGTAGAAGCGCGTCTCGCCCGGGTCGCCCTGACGGCCGGAGCGGCCGCGCAGCTGGTTGTCGATGCGGCGCGACTCGTGCCGCTCGGTGCCGAGCACGTACAGCCCGCCGAGCTCGGGCACGCCCTCGCCGAGCTTGATGTCGACGCCGCGGCCGGCCATGTTCGTCGCGATCACGACGGCGCCCCGCTGCCCGGCGTTGACGATGATCTCGCCCTCGCGCTCGTGCTCCTTGGCGTTGAGCACCTCGTGCGGGATCCCCTGCCGCTTGAGCAGCGCGCTGAGGTATTCGGACGTCTCGATGTCGATCGTGCCGACCAGCACCGGCTGCCCCGTCGCGTGCCGCTCGGCGATGTCGGCGGCGACCGCGTTGAACTTCTCGTCCTTGGTCTTGAAGATCAGGTCTTCCATGTCCTGGCGCGTGCTCTCGCGGTTGGTCGGGATCGTGACGACCTCGAGGCCGTAGATCTCGGCGAACTCGTTGGCCTCGGTCGCGGCGGTGCCCGTCATGCCGGCGAGCTTGTCGTACATGCGGAAGTAGTTCTGGATCGTGACGGTCGCGACCGTGATGTTCTCGGCCTCGATCCGCACGCCCTCCTTCGCCTCGATCGCCTGGTGCAGACCCTCGCTCCAGCGACGACCCTCCATGATGCGGCCAGTGAACTCGTCGACGATCTTGACCTCGCCGTCGATCACCACGTAGTCCACGTCGCGCTTGAACAGCGACTCGGCCTTGAGCGACTGCACGAGGTGGTTGACCATCTGGCCGTTGCCCGGCGCGTACAGGTTCTCGATGCCGAGCGCCTTCTCGACCTTCTGGACGCCATCCTCGGTCGGCGCGACGGTCTTGCGCTTCTCATCGACCTCGTAGTCCTCGGGCACGCGCAGCGTCTTCGCGACCTTCGCGAACGCGTAGTACGTCTCCGGCGCCTCCTCCGGCTGACCGGAGATGATCAGCGGCGTGCGCGCCTCGTCGATCAGGATCGAGTCGACCTCATCGACGATCGCGTAGGCGTGTCCGCGCTGGACGCAGTGCTCGAGCTCGACCGCCAGGTTGTCGCGCAGGTAGTCGAAGCCGAACTCCGAGTTCGTGCCGTACGTGACGTCGGCGGCGTACTGGACGCGCCGCTGATCCGGATCCATGCCGGCCTGGATGATGCCGACGCTGATGCCGAGCATCTCGTAGAGCGGCGCCATCCACTGCGCGTCGCGTCGTGCGAGGTAGTCGTTGACCGTCACGAGGTGCATGCCCTGCTGCGCGAGGGCGTTCAGGCACACCGGGAGCGTGGCGACGAGCGTCTTGCCCTCGCCGGTGCGCATCTCGGCGATCCAGCCGCGGTGCAGGCATGCGCCGCCGATGATCTGCACGTCGAAGTGGCGCATGCTCATCGCCCGGCGGCCGGCCTCGCGCGCCAGCGCGTAGGTCTCCGGCTCGAAGTCGGCGAGCACGTCCTGGATGCGATCCTTCGTGGGCTCGTCGCCGAGCTGCTCCTGCACGAGCTCCCGCAGCTCGGCGTAGCGCTCGCGGAGCCCCTCGTCGGTCAGGGCGGCGACCTCGTCGGCCAGCGAATTGGTCGCATCGACGATGCGCTGAAGCTCCTTGAGGCGCTTGCCCTCGCCGACGCGGAGGAGCTTGTTGAAGAGGTCCGCCATGGGACGAACCCTACCAGCCGGGACCTGAGCGCCGCCTGAGATGGAGGCCCCCACTACCGTTGAAGGCCGTGACCGGTGATCCCCATCCCACCGCCCCGGTATCCCCTCTCACCGCCCTCCTCGAGGCCTGGGTCCAGGGCGACGTGACCGCACTGGAGGCCGGTCGTCGCATCGACCGCCAGCGCCGCGAGCTCGAGGACCTCGACAGCGAGGCCGTCCGCGCGCTGGTGCGCCTGTTCCCGCCGTATCCCGCCGATGCGCCCGATCCGGCGGTCGTCGAGCTGCTGCTGCACGCGCTGCGCATGGACGACGAGACCGGGGACGCGCTCGCGCTGATCGCCGGTCGTCGGGCCCTGCTCGAGGCCGTCGTGACGCTCGAGCCCGGTGATGAGGTCCTGACCGCCATCCTCCGTCCGGGCGAGCGCGTGATGGTCGGCACGCAGGGCGGCACGCGGGCGCTCGTCGCCCTGCTCAACGACGATCCTGCGCCGTTCGCGGCCTGGCTGGCGAAGACCGTGATCGATCCCGAGGCCTTCAGCGCGACCACCGGCGACATCCCGATTCTCGACCTCGACAGCCTGCGTCGGCTGATCACCGACCTCGCCAACGCCACGGAGACGCTCGCACCCGGGGCGGCCCGCGTCATGGTCGCCGACGAGTGGGTGGCCGAGACGACCGTCGCGGCCCTCTCCGATGACGTCACGTTCGCCGAGGTGGCGCGGACCATCGGCGAGGCGCTGCTGGAGCGCGAGGCGCCGATCCTGCTCTGGCACGCCGCCCACGAGCTCGCGCTCGTCGCGGAGGACGATCCCGATCTCCGTGACGCGGTGCTGCGCCGCTGTCTGCCGCGATCGGAGGCCGAGGGCGGCCGCTGCCCCGCCGAGGCCGCTGCGCCGCTCCTGCGCGAGCTCGGCACGCGCGGCGCCATCCGCTTCCTCGACGCCGCGCAGCCGGAGCTGGACGGCGACGCCTGGCGCGCCATCGGCACGGCGTACCTGCGTCGAGAGCTCGCCACCCAGTGGCACGCCTGGCGCGACGAGATCGAGCGCTGGGCGGGAGCGGACGACGCGGGTCGCGCCCTCGCCGCCTTCGACGCCCTGCTGCGGTCGCCCGCGCCCGAGCCCGGTGCGATCGAGTGGTTCACCGGCTCGTCGGTGCCGGCCGTCCGCACGGCGTGCCGCGCCCGGCTCGGGCTCCGGGACTAGCCCCCCGAACGACCGACGCCGCCGCCAGCCGCGCCGGTGGGCAGCGGCTGACGACGGCGTCGCCTGCGAGCGGAGCGGACGGGCCTACGCGGCCTTGAGTCCCCGATGCGGATGCGCGCGCCGGCGGTGATGGAGATCGGACGCCTCCTGCCGGACATTGCGCACGGCGTGGATCATCGCCTCGCTGAAGGCCGATCCGGCGGCCCGGGCGCGCAGCACCCTGCCACGCGCCATGATCGTGACCTCGGCGATGCTCCGCTGCTTGATCCGCGGGTTGCGTTCCTCCGAGAACTCGACATCGGCCGTCGCATCAGGCGGCAGCAGCCGCGCAATGGCCTCGAGCTTCTGCGCAGCCATTGCCCTGACCTCGGGCGAGACATCAACGTGTCGTGCGTGCACCCTGACCTTCACCGGGACACCTCCTCGTCTGACGTTGCGCCCACCTTACTCCTCTGCCGGGAATGCGCAACACGATCTGCGGGTCTTTACGTGATCGTTGCAACCCGGGCGAACGTGACCACATCGACGCGCTCGGCACCGGCGGCGCGGAGGCGATGCGCGCCCGCACGGACCGTCGCCCCCGTCGTGAGCACGTCGTCGATCAGCACCACGTGACCGCGAATCACGCCGCGGGCGGCCATCGAGCCCACGGCGTTGCGGCGGCGTTGCACGGCGCTGAGCCCGCGCTGGGGCCGGTCGCGCACACGCTCGAGGACGTCGTGTCGCACGGGCAGCCCCCATGCGCGCCCCAGCAGGTTCGCGAGGGCGGCCGGGCCGTCCACGCCGCGCCAGGCGGCTCGGGCCCGCGCCGCGGGCACCGGCACGAGGCAGTCCGCCTGCGGGCGTGCCACCGCCGCGATGATGCAGGTCGCCGCCAACGCCGCGACGGGCGTGCGCGCGGCGTCCTTCCAGGCCCGCACGATCGAACCGCCGGCATCGTCGTGCACGATGGCGGAGCGCACCGTGCCGATCGTCCCGCCGAGCCGACCGCAGAGCACGCAGCGCAGCCGTCCGTGCGGGTCGGGCTCGCCGCAGCGCCCGCAGAGCGGACCCCGCACCCAGGGCAGGCCACGCCGGCAAGGGGCGCAGAGGACGGCACCGCGCGCGTCGCACACCACGCAGCGCTGGTCGGCGAGCACCCGCAGGACATCCATGGACCGAGCCTGCCCGAAGCGGACGCGCCGCGGACGCGCGCTTCGCTACGAGCGCAGGTCGAACGGCGCCCGCAGGCAGCCGTCCTCGGTGATGATCGCGTCGATCAGCGCCGCGGGCGTGACGTCGAAGGCCGGATTCCAGACCGGACTCCCGCTCGGCACGGTGTCGCCGAGCTCCTCACGGCCGCGCTCCTCGATGGGGATCGCCGCACCGTCGGGGGTCTCGAGATCGATGGTGGTCCGCGGTGCCGCGACGTGGAACGGCACGCCGTGATGGTGCGCCAGGACGGCGAGCGCATACGTGCCGACCTTGTTCGCCGTGTCGCCGTTGGCCGCGATGCGATCCGCGCCGACGACCACGCCGTCGATCGCCCCGCGGGCGAAGAGCCCCGCCACGGCGCCGTCCGGGACGACGCGGTGCGGAATGCCGTCCTCGCCGAGCTCCCACGCCGTCAGCCGCGCACCCTGCAGCAGCGGCCGGGTCTCCGGCACGATCACCCCGCCGAGCCGACCGGCGGCGTGGAGCGAGCGGATCACGCCCAGCGCGGTGCCGTAGCCGCCGGTGGCCAGCGCGCCCGCGTTGCAGATCGTGCAGATGCGCGCACCCTCGTCGAACAGCGCGGCGCCGTGCACCCCGATCTGCTCGCAGCGGCGCACCTCGTCCTCGTGGAAGGCGCGAGCTGCCGCCGCCAGCGCGACCCGCGCGGCGGATGGATCGTCCCATTGCCCAGCGGCCGCCCCGAGCGCATGACGCACCCCCACGGCGAGGTTGACCGCCGTCGGACGCGCTGCGGCGATCTGCGCGGCAGCGGACGTCACGGCTTCACGGAATGCCGCCGGCTCGGACGGCGCCTGCTCGGCTGCCAATGCGACGCCCATGGCACCCGCCACGCCCAGCGCCGGTGCACCGCGGATCGCCAGCACCCGGATTGCGTCGATCAGCTCCGGCACCGTGCCGCAACGACGCTCCACACGCTCCTGCGGCAGGCGCGTCTGATCGAGGAGCACGACTGCGCCGACGTCGAGCCGGATGATGTCGGTGGGCGCCAGCATCACGCCGACACCGCCCTACGTGCCCTCGGTCCAACTGCTGAGATAGCGGCGCTGCTCATCCGTCAGCACGTCGATCTCGATGCCCATCGCCGCCAGCTTGAGGCGCGCGATCTCCTCGTCGATCGCCGGCGGGACGACGTAGACGCGCTTCTCGAGCGTCGCCGCATTGCGGACCGCGTACTCCACCGACAGCGCCTGGTTGGCGAAGCTCATGTCCATCACGGAGGCGGGGTGCCCCTCGGCGGCGGACAGATTGACGAGGCGCCCGTCGGCAAGCAGGTTGATCGTCCGACCATCGCCCAGCACGAACTGCTCGACGAGCGGGCGCGGCTCGCTGCTCGACGTGGCACGCTCGCGCAGCGCCTGCAGGTCGATCTCCACGTTGAAGTGCCCCGTGTTCGCGACGATGGCACCATCCTTCATGCGATCGAAGTGCTCGCCGCGGATGACGTCCTTGTCGCCCGTGGCCGTGCAGAAGATGTCGCCGATCGGCGCCGCCTCGGCCATCGTCGAGACCCGGAAGCCGTCCATCGCGGCCTGGAGCGCGCGCAGCGGGTCGACCTCGAGGACGATCACGTGCGCCCCGAGCCCGCGGGCCCGCTCGGCCAGGCCGCGCCCGCACCACCCGTAGCCGGCGACGACGAAGGTCCTGCCGGCCAGCAGCACGTTGGTGGCGCGGATGATGCCGTCGATCGTGGACTGGCCCGTCCCGTAGCGGTTGTCGAACAGGTGCTTGGTCTGCGCTTCGTTGACCGCGATGACGGGGAAGCCGAGCACGCCGTCCGCCTCCATCGCGCGCAGGCGGATGACGCCGGTCGTCGTCTCCTCGGTGCCGGCGATCACCGCGTCGAGGAGCTCGCGGCGCGTGGCGTGGAGCACGCCGATCACGTCGGCGCCGTCGTCCATGGTGATCTGCGGGCGGATGTCCACGACGGTGTTGATGTGGCGGTAGTACGTGTCGTCGTCCTCGCCCCGGATGGCGCAGACGGTGACGCCGTGGTCGGCGACGAGCGCCGCGGCGACGTCGTCCTGCGTCGAGAGCGGGTTCGACGCGCAGAGGGCGACCTCGGCTCCGCCCTCTCGGAGCGTGCGCACGAGGTTCGCGGTCTCGCTCGTGACGTGGAGACACGCGGCGATGCGGATGTTCGCGAGCGGGCGCTGGGCGGCGAAGCGCTCGCGGATGCCGCGCAGCACGGGCATGTCGTGATCGGCCCAGGCGATGCGGCGCGCGCCGACCTCGGCGAGGGCAGGATCCCGGACGTCGGAGGCGATGGCGGCCACGAGCGGAGATTAGCCGCTCGCCGACGGGGCCTTCAGCGCCGTCAGCCGGGCGATGTCGAGCGCGTCCACGCCCTCGACCTCGGCGAGGTGGCACGAGACCACGTCGCCGTGCACGAGCAGCGCGAGCGTGCGCTCCAGCTCCGTCGCCCCCGCCCCCTGCCATTCCAGCACCGTCGCCACGTCGCCGCCGACGATCGCCTCGATGCGATCGTGGAGCTCCCGCGGCGCCGGCGGCTCGTCCGGGTCGCGCAGGAACACGGCGGCGGCGGGGATGCCGTGCCGTGCGCACCCGATCCAGCCGAGGATCTCGTTGTGGGCCATCTCCGGCATCGCGCCACCCCACGAGGCCGCCTTGGCGTTCTCGTTGACCTGGTTCTTGAGGCGCACGGCGGCTGCGGCGCGCGCGCCCGAGCCGTAGAAGACGACGGCGTGCCCCCCGAGGCGCGCGGCCTCGGCCCGGGCCCGCTCGGGCTGGGCGAGCTCCTCCGCCACGACGGCCTCCACGGCGGGCACCGCCTTGCCGAGGAGCGCCGCGGCACCGGGTACGGCGCCGGCGAGATCGAGCAGGCCGACGAGCGCGCCGAGCAGCAGCCCGAGGGCGCCACGCGGCTGGAAGCCGGGCTCGACCAGCGCGCACGGGGCGCCGATCGCCTGGGCCCGCTCGGCCAGCGTGCCGCCGGCGGTGATCGCCGCGCGCAGCGCGCCGCGATCGCCGGCCTCATCCCACAGCCAGAGGGTCTCGGCCGTCTGGCCGGAGTAGGAGATGCACACCACGAGCGTGTCCTCGCCCACCCAGCCGGGCAGCGACGTCGTATCGACCGAGACGACGGGCACGGCCAGCTGCTCCGCGAAGAGCGCGGTCAGCAGGCGGCCACCGGCCGCCGAGCCGCCGAGACCGCACAGCGCCACAGCACCGACACGGCGATCGGCCATCCCGGCCGCATCGCCCGCCGCCAGGCCCGACCGCAGCTGGCGCGGGAAGTCGAGCGCCTGCTCCAACATGGTCGACGGCGCCATCAGGACGGCCTCCGCTCGCCGACGAGCTCCTCGCCCGCACCGGCCGCCTCGTCGGTGCCGAGGGCGGAGTCGATCACGCGGGCGCGCTCGCCGACGAGGGCGTTGCGCCCGATGGCGCTGCGCTCCACCGTGGCCTGGGACGAGACGTGCGCGCCGTCCAGCAGGACGGAGGCGCGCACCGTCGCGTCGGGTGCCACGATCGCGCCCGCGCCGATCACGGCATCGGGGCCGACCTCCGCGCCCGTGCCGATGCAGGCACCCGCGGCGATCAGCACGGGGCCGATCACGATGGCGCCGTCGGCGACGTCGGCGGACGGATCGACCAGCACCGCATCGGCGCTGCCGTCGAGGCGCGTATGCACGCGTCCCGCGACGGCGTCGGCGTTGGCGGTGAGGAAGCTCTCGAGCGTGCCGATATCGCGCCAGTACCCCTCCGAGCGCACGCAGATCAGGCCCTGGCCGACGAGCTCGGGGAAGACCTCGCGCTCGATCGAGACCATGCGACCCGTGGGGATCATGTCGAGCACCGACGGATCCAGCACGTAGGCGCCGGCATTGACCCACCACGGCGCGGGACCGAGGCCGTCGGCAGTCGGCGGCTTCTCGACGAAGCGCTCCACGTTCCCCTCGGCGTCGTGCACGACGACGCCGAAGCGCGTCGGGTCATCGACCGGCGTGAGGCCGATCGAGGCGGTCGCTCCCGCCGCGCGGTGCGCGGCGACCAGTGCGCCGAAGTCGGCGTCGCCCAGGACATCGCCGTTGAGCGCCAGGAAGGGGCCATCGACGCGGCCCGCGGCGGCGAACCGGATCGCGCCCGCCGTGCCGAGCGGCTCGTCCTCGACGACGACCTCCACCTCGACGCCGGGCGGCGGCGTGCCGATGCTGGCCCGCAGGCGTTCGGGCAGGTAGCCACAGGACAGGATCACCTTGGTGACGCCCGCGGCCGCGAGGCGGTCGAGCAGCAGCGACATGAACGGCACGCCGCCGATCGGCAGTACCGGCTTGGGCTCATCGAGCGTGAGCGGGCGCAGGCGCGTGCCCTCGCCGCCGACCAGGACGACCGCGATCACGCCTGATGCAGCTCGCGGTCCGGGTCGCGCTCCGCACGACCGATCGGAACGTACGTGAAGCCCGCGGCGACGGCCTCGGAGGGATCCAGCAGGTTGCGGCCATCGACGATCAGCGGGTGGCGCATCGCGGCACGGACGGCCGGATCGAGCACGGCGCGGAACTCCGGCCACTCGGTGACGATCACCACCGCGTCGGCGTCGGCGACCGCCTCCTGCATCGAGCCGGACAGCTCGACGCTGGCGGGCAGCAGGCCGCGCGCTCGATCCGCGGCGACGGGGTCGAACGCGCAGACGCTCGCACCCTCGGCGATCAGCCGCGCGGCGAGCACGATGCTCGAGGCCTCGCGCATGTCATCGGTATGCGGCTTGAACGCCAGGCCGAGCAGTGCGATGCGCCGGTCGCGGAGCGACCCGAGGTGGTCCTGGAGCTTGCCGATCACGCGGCGCTTCTGCAGCTCGTTGACCTCGATCACGCTGGCCAGCAGCTGGAACGAGTACCCGGTGTTGCCCGCCAGCTGCTTGAGCGCCGTGACGTCCTTGGGGAAGCAGCTGCCGCCGTAGCCGATGCCGGGGCGCAGGAAGCTCTGGCCGATGCGCTGGTCGAGGCCCATGCCGCGCGCCACCTCCTCGACGTCCGCGCCGACGCGCTCGCAGACGTTCGCGATCTCGTTGATGAACGAGATCTTCGTCGCGAGGAAGGCGTTCGAGGCGAGCTTGATCATCTCGGCCGACGCGGTGTCCGTCGAGAGGATCGGCGCGTGCAGGTCCTGGTAGAGCCGCGCCACGCGCTCGACGTCATCGGGGCGATCGCCACCGACCACGACGCGATCGGGCTCGCGGAAATCGGCGACAGCCGACCCCTCGCGCAGGAACTCGGGGTTCGAGACGTAGCCGACGTCCTCGCGGCCGCGTGCATCGAGCTCCGTGCGGACGCGACGGCCGGTGCCGACGGGCACCGTGGACTTCATCACCAGCACGGCGCCCTCGGCGCTGGCCGGCAGCGCGTCGATGACGGCCTCGACGCGCGACAGATCCGCGTCGCCCGACGCAGTCGGCGGCGTGTCGACGCAGATGATCGCGATCCGCGCCTCGCGGAAGACGTCCTCCATGTCGAGCGTGAACGTCAGCCGCTCGGCGTTGCGCTTCAGCAGCTCCGGCACGCCCGGCTCGTGGATGGGGACCTCCCCGCGCTGCAGCATCTCCACGCGCTCGGGGACGATGTCGCGGCAGACGACGGGATGACCGAGCTCCGCGAGGCAGGCGGCGGTGACGAGGCCGACGTAGCCGACGCCGATGACGCCGACGGGCTCACGTCCACTCAACGTGTCACCAGCTTGAAGCTCTTCGCCATCGCGATCATCGCGGAGTTGGGGATGCGACCCGTCAAGGAGTTCTCCAGCCAGTAGCTGTTGCCGTTCTCTTTCCACGCCACGCGCTGGAGCGAGGCGCCGTTGAAGTAGAGCAGAAGCGTCCGTCCCTTGTAATTGCGCGTGGCCGTGGGCCCGTCGAGGATCGGCGGGTCGCTCCACTGGATCGCCTGGACGCCGAAGACCTGGTCGTACGCGTCGGCGGAGTACGTGACGTAGACCGCCTTCTTGCCGGCCGTCTTGTAGACGCGATACGGCGGCTGGCTCGAGAATTGCGGATCCCGCGTCTGCGCGCCGGCGTAGATGACCGTGGGCATCCACAGCGGGAAGCCCGCCTTGCGCTGCGCCTGCCGCCACATGGTGACGTCGCGGGTGGGATCGCGGGAGATCTGCGCCTCCTCCTTCGGCGGCAGCACGGCGACCTTCGGCGGCGCGAGGTCGCCCGTGTACGTCTTGCCGATCACCACCACGATCGGCTCCGTGATGTCGATGCCGTTCTGCTGGATCTCGGCCTTGGCCGCCGCGTCGATCGCCTTGATCTCGGAGTCGGTCCCGAAGGACTCGCCGATGGCCGTCGCCGCGTCCTTCGCGCCGGTCGTCGCCCCGTCGTAGTAGACCGTGGTGTGCAGGTACTGGGTCAGCGAGTCGCCGGCGCTGTGCGCCTGCTTCCAGCCGTTCTCCACCAGCTGCCAGGAGGCGTCGGCGGCTGCCGCGGGCGTGCCGTTGCCGTTACGGACCTCGACGCCGATCTTGGCCGGGTTGTAGGCGACCTTCTTGACCTTCGCCTTGGGATCCTTGGCGACGTCGCGGTTGGCGATCGCGTTGCCGGACGTGGTGTCGGGGTTGAGGAACTGGTCCACGACCTTCTGCACGGCCTGCGGCGTCGCCTCGAGCTTGCCGGGATACCGGGTCGAGCTGGAGATGTCGTCGAGCCGGACCTGCTGCATGTTGCCGCGCGGGATGCTCGCCATCAGCTGCCCGTACTCGAGCAGCGTCTTCGCGTCGGCCGGCTTCTTGTTCGAGCCGAGGATCTTGATGTTGTCGCGCAGGATCGAGATCACCTCGATCAGCCGCGCCGCGAGGCCCCAGTTGTCCACCCGCTTCTTGAACTCGCGCACGAACGTCTGCTGGCGCGCCATGCGGATCAGGTCCGAGTCGAGATGACGGAAGCGCGCGAAGGCGAGCGAGTCGTTGCCACGCAGCAATTGGTAGCCGGGCTGGATGTCGATCGACATGTAGTTGTTCGCCGCGGTGCCGTCGTTGACGTTGTAGTAGCGGCGGTCGATCGGCAGCCAGACGCCGCCGAAGGTGCCGACGATGCGGTTGAACGCGCGGAAGTCCACCGGGATCAGGTAGTTGATCTGGATGCCGGTCAGCTCCTTGACCGTGGCGAGCGCCAGCGGCTCCTGGCCGATGTCGTACGCCTCGTTGATCGGCCGACGGCCGTAGCCGGGCACGTCGACGACGAGGTCACGCGGGAACGACAGCATCGAGATGGTCTTCGTGCGGGGATCGACGCGCACCATCATCATCGTGTCGGAGCGCCCGCCGCTCTCACCCGCGCGGTGGTCCTCGCCGATGATCAGCGCGGTGATCGGCTCGTTCGCCGTGGCGATCGCGAGGCCGTCCTGCGCCTCCTGCTGCTTCTTGTTCGACGAGTGCGTCATCGTCGACACGGTGTCCTGCACGTACCAGTAGCC
>CAZPQP010000042.1:0-12363 GCA_964588635.1 uncultured Bifidobacterium sp. | reverse complement strand
CCGGCGCCGATCGCGTGCACGTCGAGCATGGGCACGAGCAGGGGGTAGCCGCCGACCCACGTGTCGCGGGCTGAGGCCTCGGCGACGCCGTGCTCGGTGACGATCCCGATGTCGGCGGAGGTGCCGCCCACGTCGAACGTGATCAGCCGCTCACGGCCGCTGAGCGCGCTCGTCCACTGGCCGCCGAGGATGCCCGCGGCGGGGCCGGACAGGAGCAGCGTGACAGGGCGCTCGGCCGCGGCGCGCACGCTCGCGACGCCGCCGCTCGACATCATCACGTGCAGGTCGCCCGTCACCCCGAGGTCGCGCAGGGCGCGGTCGAGACGCTCGATGTAGTGGCCGGTCTTGGGGCCGATGAAGGCGTTCATCAGCGCGGTCGTGAAGCGCTCGAACTCGCGGAACTGCGGGACGATGTCGGCGCTCGCGGTGACGAACGCGTCGGGCATCACCTCGCGCACGATCTCCGCCGCACGGCGCTCATGGGTGGGATTGAGGTACGAGAACAGGAAGCAGACCGCGACGGCCTCGACGCCCTCTGCGGCGAGCGCCTCGGCGGCGGCCCGCACCTCGTCCTCGGCCAGCGGCACGAGCACCTCGCCCGACGGCGGCGCGATGCGCTCCGTGACCACGTGGCGGTGGGCGCGCTCCGCGAACGGCTGCGCCTGCCACGGGATGTCCTGCACGACGGAGTAGTGCTGCGGGCGCTGGTGGCGCCCGATGTGCGCCACATCGCGGAAGCCACGCGTCGTGATCATCCCCACGCGCGCGCCGTCGAACTCGAGCACGGCGTTCGTGGCCACGGTGGTGCCGTGGAACACGCCCGTCACGTCGCCCGGCTCGATGCCCCCGATCGCGCAGAGCTCGCGGATGCCGTTGACCATCGCCTCGTCGGGCGCGGCCGGCGTGGACGGGACCTTGTGCACGTGCACGCCGCCGGTCTCGGCGTCGAACAGCATCAGGTCGGTGAACGTGCCGCCGATGTCGACGCCGATGACGCGCGTCATGCGCCGCGCTCCCGGCGGGCGTAGGCGGCGATCAGGGTGCCGGGGCAGTTGACGAGCTCCTTCGGCTCGGGCGACAGGAACGCCTTCGTCTTCGAGGTCGTGCGCCCGTACGTGTGCAGGCCCTCGATCATCGTCACGGCGCAGCGGACGCCGTCGAGCACCGGCACGCCGAGCTCCTCCTGCATCGTGTCGTCGATCGGGCCGAGCCCGGCACAGCCGAGCAGGATCGCCTCGGCGCCGTCCTCGTCGATCGCCTTGCGCGCGTACTCGACGATCAGGCGCTTGGTGCGCTCGATGTCCTGCTCGATCTCGAGGACGCTCAGCGGCGTGCAGCGGATCGAGGCGCACTTCTCCGAGAGGCCGGCGCGATGGACGGCCTCGGCGATGAACGGCTCGACGCGGGGGATGACGGTGACGATCGACCACCGGTGCGCGATCAGGCACGCGGTGTGCATCGCCGCCTCGGCGATGCCGACGACGGGGACGTCGCTGACCTCGCGGCACGCGTACAGGCCGGGGTCGCCGAAGCACGCGATCACGTAGCCGTCGTACTGGCCCTGCGTCCGCGCGACCGTCTCGAGCGTGTGGTACGCGGCGATCGTCTCGTCCGCGAAGCCCTCGATCGACCGCGGTCCCCCGGCGGGACTGGTGCAGTCGATCTCCGTCGTCGGTGCGGCGACGGAGCGCGCGGCGTGGCCGATCTCATCGGTCATCGCCTGCGTGGTGTTCGGATTGATGACAAGGATGCGCATCTCAGGGTCCTTCATGGTGGTCGAACTGGATCAGTGTGCACTCGTCGAGGCACTCGGCATCGTGGCCGGGCGGGAGGGCGAACGCCTGGCCGCCCTCCACGAGCACCTCGGTGCCGTCGGGCCACCACACGCGCAGGCGGCCGGAGGCGCAGTAGCCGACGTGCGAGAGCAGGCAGGGCTCAGGATCGTGATCGGCGTGTCGCCAGCCGGCGGGGTACACGGCGCGCGTCACGGTCACGTCGCCGAGTCGCGTGGCCTCCTTGCGGACGCCGGCGACCTCGATCGGATCGCCGAGGGCGGTGGCGGTCGGCTGCACTAGGCCTCCGGTGCCGTCTCGGACATGTCGCGGACCACCGTGACGAGGCGCGGCACGAATGCGTCGATGATCCGCTGGCCCAGCTCGGGGGTGGCGCGACGGGCGTCGCCGACCACGCCGGACTCGGTGATGTCGCGGAGCATGTCCATCGGCACCGTCACGCCGGGCCCCTTCGGCACGAGGCTGTACTTGCCGAGCGACGACCACGTGTGGCCGGCCTCCTTGACCGCGTCGCCCCGATCCCAGGCCTCGATCGTCGCCTCGTCCATCAGGACGCGCTGGCCGACGGCGAGCGCGAGCGAGGTCTCGGCCTCCTCGGCGTGGATGCCCGGGCCCTCGACGGTGCCGACGACATCGCCGGCGAGCTCCCACCACTGGGCGAGGAACACGCGGCGGCCGGTCTGCTCGAGGTAGTAGTTGACCGCGACGGTCAGCGCCGCGACGTTGCCGCCGTGGCCGTTCAGGGCGATCACGTTGCGGATGCCGTGATGGTGCAGCGACTCCACGACCTCCTTGAAGACCTCGAGGAAGGTCGGCGTGGAGAGGCGCATCGAGCCGGGGAACTGCATGTGGTACCAGGACAGCGTCACGTTCAGCGTGGGGGCGACGAGCACGCTCAGCCCGTCGGCCTCGGCCTGCGCGGCCACCCGCTCCGCGAGGCTGCGCGCGATCACGCAGTCCGTGTCGAGCGGCATGTGCGGGCCGTGCTGCTCGGTCGTGCCGATCGGCAGGATCACGGCGTCGACGCCGGCCGTGAGCCGCGCCTCGACCTCCTTCCACGTCATCCGCTCCATCAGGTGCTCGGTCATCACGCCACCTCGGCGATCGCGCGGCAGGGCGAGCCCGTGCCGCCGACCCACTTGAGCGGGAAGCCGTAGAACTGGAACTCGCCCTTGCCGACAAGCTGCTCGAGGTTGCACAGCCACTCGTAGTGCACCATCCCGCGATCGCGGCAGACGCGATGCGACGGGAAGCCCTTCGTGCCGGCCTTGTCGGTCGACGGGCCCTCGACGCCGTGCACCATGGAGCCATGGTCGGCCAGCCAGTGCGTGGCGGCGGCCGTCAGCCCCGGATTCGACGTGCAGGCCGACTTCTCCGGCCAGTGGCGGTTGTGCAGCCCCGTGTTCATCAGCACGATCTGGCCGTTGATCTCCACGCCCGCCTTCTCCGCGGCGGCCTCGAGGTCGGCGACGTCGATGTCACCGAGGTCGGGGATGTGCGTCAGGTCGAGGCACACGGCGGTGCCGCGGAACCACTCGAGCGGGCAGTTGTCGATCGTGTCGCCGTTCGGCCCGAAGTGGATCGGCGCGTCGACGTGCGTGCCGACGTGCTCCAGCATCGAGATGTAGTTGACCGCGTACGTGAAGGGATCGCCCTCCTCGCCGAGCCCGGCGGCCTTGGCCTGCTCGTGGTTGACGTACGGCAGGATGATCGGCGAGGGGAACAGGGCATGCGCGGGCATGCCGTTCTCGATGCCGACGGACAGGTCGATGAGGGTTCCCATTGCAGGCTCCTTCCGGTCAGGCCGTGACGGCCCGACCCTCCATGGTCTCCTCCCACGCCAGGGCGGCGGCGAGGACGGTCGTGTCGTCGCGTCCCGAGATCATCAGCCCGTCACGCGTCGTGCAGGACGGCCAGCCGAGATGGTTGAAGGCGCGCGTGTAGGGCGTCATCTTCAGCCGCAGCTCGAAGGTCTCCGGCTCGGCCACGGGCGGCAGCTCGCACGGGATCGTCGGGTTGATCAGGATGTCGTGCGAGAGCTCGAGCTCGCAGATGCGCTCGTACTCCTCGAGGTCGCGCTGCGCCTGCAGGTACGCCATTGCCGTGATGTTGCGGCCCAGCGTCAGCTTGGCCTGGAGGTCGGGCGAGTACTCGTCCCAGCGCTCTTCGATGAACTCGCGGTGCGTATCGGCGGCCTCGGCGGCGAACAGCGGGAACAGCGCGGAGTAGTCCGGCAGCACCGCCTCCTCGACGTGGGCGCCGAGCGCGGCCATCGCGTCGGCGGCGGGCGTCGAATGCAGGACGCCGACGCGCAGGCCGGCGAGCGTCGGGGTGGGGCGCTCCATGACGCCCAGCACTTCGAGCGCGAGCGCGCACTCCTCCATCGTGCGCGCCATCGGCCCCGGGTGGTCCATCGACGGGATCAGCGGGAAGCAGCCGTCGTCGGGGATCAGGCCCCACGAGCCCTTGTAGCCCGACACGCCGCACGCCGCCGACGGGATGCGGATCGAGCCGCCGGTGTCGGTGCCGAGGGTGATCGCGAAGAGGCCGGCGGCGAGGCCGGCGGCCGACCCGCCCGACGAGCCGCCGGCGATCTTGCCGGGGTGCCGCGGGTTCTGCGCGAAGCCGTAGTGGACGTTCTGCGTCGTGACGCCCCAGGCGAACTCGCTCAGGTTCGTCTTGCCGACGATGATCGCGCCGGCGTCGACGAGGCGCTGCACGCTCGACGCGGTGGACGTCGGCACGTGGTCGCGCAGATGGGCGGAGCCGGCCGTGGTGCGGATGCCCGCGGTGTCGAACAGGTCCTTCGGCGCGAACGGCACGCCGGCCAGCGCGCCCGTCCGCCGATGCTCCGGCAGGTTGCGGGCGTCGGCCAGCGCCTGCTCTGCCGTCACGGTGATGAACGCGTTGAGGTCCGAACGCTCCTCGATGCGGTCGAGATGGTGCTGCGTGACCTCCTCGGCCGAGACGTCGCCATCGCGGACGGCGGCGGCGATCTCGAAGCAGCTCCAGTCGTGCAGGGGGGCGTCGGGCAGATTGCTCACGGGGCGTTCTCCTCGGAGGGGGTCGTGGGGGAGGCGGTGGGGTGCTCCACGGCGTGCTCGGCGTCGGGATCGATCGTGGCGACCGGATGGTCGTCCGCCGCCTCGGCCTTGGGGTGGTTGACGATCGCGACGCCGATCACCGCGATCGCCATGCCGATCAGGGTCAGCGTGCCGGGCACGTTGCCGCGGACGATCTCGATGACGGCGGCCACGACCGGCGGCAGGAAGCTCCAGGCCATGACACGGCCGGACGTCCAGCGCGACAGCGCGATGAAGAAGCACGCGAAGGCGATCAGCTGCGAGCCGATGCCGAGGAACGCGAGGCACGCCCAGAGCGTCGGCGCCGACCAGTCGGTCGCGCCGGGATCGCCGACGAGGAAGACCGCGGGGATGGTGAGCACGGCGCCGCAGATGAACTGCGCCGTGGTGAAGCCCCACAGCTCGGTCTCGACGTCCTTGACGCTCATCCAGCGGACCAGCACGCTGGCCGTCGCGTGGCCCAGTGCGCCGACGAGCACGGCGGTGATGCCGAAGATGAACTCGGCGCCGGATCCGACGGACCCCGGATCCGAGAGCACGATCACGACGACGCCGACGAAGCCGATCGCGAGGCCCAGGCCGCGGATGAACTTGACCTTCTCCTGCAGCGCGATCCGCGCCATCAGCACGGCGAAGAACGGCGCGGAGTTGATCAGCACCGCCGTGACCGCGGGCCCGGCGGTCTCCGCGCCGATGCCAAGGCCCGTCAGCGCCAGCGTCGTGGCCCCGAGACCGACGATGGCGGCGTAGGCCCAGACCCGCGGCGAGCGCGGCAGACGTCCGCCGATCAGGGGCAGCAGCGGCAGCAGGATCACGGCGGCGATGACCGGACGCGAGATCGCCGTGATGCCGACGGAGGTGTAGTCGAGCGCGATGTCGGTGACGTTGAAGGCCGCGCCCCAGAAGAACACGGTGAGCGTCAGCAGCACCGGCACGGGCACGCGGGAGATCAGCGAGCCGCTGTTCATGCGCCGGTCGCCCGTGGATCGCGACTCACGCCGTGTGCTCCTCGATGTCACCGCTCGGCACCGGCGTGTCCTCGGCGCGCGGGTGGTTGACGATGGCGACGCCGATGATCGTCACCGCCATGCCGATCAGCGCCACGGCGCCGGGGATGTTGCCGCGGAGGATCTCGATCACGCCGGCCACGACGGGCGGCAGGAAGGACCACGCCATCACCCGGCCGGAGGGCCAGCGGGCGAGCGCGACGAAGAAGCAGACGTACGCGATCAGCTGCGGGCCGAGGCCGAGGAACGCCATCGTCGCCCAGAAGCCGGGCGCGTCCCACTGCGTCGAGCCGGGGTCGCCGGACAGGAGCGCGAAGGGGATCAGCAGGACGGTGCCGCACAGGAACTGCGCGAACGTGAAGCCCCAGAGGTCCGTCTCGATGTCCTTGACGTTCATGTACCGCACGACGACGCTCGAGACCGCGTAGCCGATGGCGCCGATCATCACGGCGACCACGCCGAAGATGAACTCGCCGCCCGACCCGGTCTCGGTCGGGTTGGACAGCACGATGATCACGACGCCGACGAAGCCGACGACGAGGCCGATGCCGCGCAGCAGCTTGATCCGCTCGTTGAGCGTGATGCGCGCGAAGAGGACGGCGAAGAACGGCGCCGAGTTGAGCAGCACCGAGGCGATGGCCGGGCCGGCGTACTGCGTGCCGAGCCCGAGCCCGGCCAGCGAGAGCGTGGTGGAGCCGGCGCCGACGACGAGCGCGAACAGCCAGATCGTCTTGGAGCGGGGGAACGTGCCGCCCAGGAGCGGCATCAGGGCGAGCAGGAGGACGGTGGCGATGCCGGCGCGCAGGAAGGTGATGATCCCCGCGGGCGCGTAGTCGAACGCGATGTCGGTGGCGTTGAAGGCGGCACCCCAGAAGAACATCGTGATGCCGAGCAGGATCGGCACCGGGATGCGTCCCATGAACGAGCTGGTCATGTTCCCTCCTCAAGGGTGCGTCCGGTGGGGCACCGGACGCAAGCCAGGTCGGTGGGCGCGCGCCGTCAGCGCCCACCGACCCGGTTCGTGCGCTAGACGAGCGGGCTGGTGCCGGCCATCCAGATGATCACGCGCTGGAACTTCCCGTCCTCGTTGAAGTCGAAGAAGTTGCAGTTGTGCATGTCGTTCTTGGTGCCGTCGAGCAGCTCGCCGATGTAGCCCTGCTCCGTGGCGACCTTGCCCTTGCCCTCCTCGACGACGACGTTGCGCATCTCGTGCTTGATGAACACGGAGTTCGCGGTGAAGTCGGTGAACATGCGGCGGATCTCATCCTTGCCGTTGTGCGTGATGTTCGCCGTCTGGATCGTCAGCGTGGCGTCATCGGCGAAGTGCGCGACGATCGCCTCGACGTCCTTCGCGTCAACCGCGTCGAAGTACGTGTGCGGAGCCTTGTAGAGCGCGTCGTAGTCCCAGGCCATGTTTCTCTCCCTTGTGAGTTCCCCACGGGGCGATTCGCCCCCGTGGCGGCATCCTAGGCGAGTAACCGCTGGTCAGGCAAGGATTTCGGTCGTCGGCTTGGCCAGCCGATCGAACGCGCGCAGCGACGCCTCGACCTCGGCACGCGAGATGTCCCGCACGATCAGCACGATCCGCGACGTGCGGTCCTCGTCCGGCCAGGCGGCGAGGTGCGTCGGCGGGTGGATCACGTGCTGCACCCCGTGCAGCACGAGCGGGCCCTCAGCGCCGGTATCGAGCAGGCCCTTCACGCGCAGGACGTCGTCGCCGCGGCTCTGCAGGAGCATCGCGAGCCAGAGTGCGAACATCGTCCAGTCGAGCGGCTCGTCGAAGCGCAGCGCGATCGCGTGGACGCCGGCGTGGTGGTCGTGTTCGTGCGCGTGGCTGTGCCCGTGGTCGACGGCGTCGAGCCATGCCGTCACCTGTTCGGCGCGGCGGTTCTCGGCCAGCACGCCCAGGCCGATCAGCCGCGCGGCGGGCACATCGCCGCTCACGCCGGGGATGATCTCCACCACGGGATTGCGCGCGCGGATCAGCGCCTCGGCCGCCGCGCCGTCGGCGTCGGCGAGATCGGTCTTCGTCAGCACGATGCGGTCGGCGACGACGACCTGCTTCGTCCACTCGGGCTGGCGCTCGGCCTGCAGCGGTGCGTTGACGGCGTCGACGCACGTGACGACGCCGTCGGCCATGTAGTGCGCCGACAGCATCGGATCCTGCAGCAGGGTGGCGAGCACGGGCACGGGGTCGGCGAGGCCGGTCGTCTCCACGACGACGCGTCGGAAGGCGGGCAGCTCGCCGCGGTGCACACGCACTTCGAGGTCGCGCAGCTCGTCGACGAGGTCGGTGCGGATCGTGCAGCACACGCAGCCCGAGTCGAGGATCACCGTCTTCTCGTCGACCTCGCGCAGCAGGTGATGGTCGAGCGGCACCTCGCCGAGCTCGTTGACGAGCACGACGGCATCGCCGAGCAGCGGATCACGCAGCAGCTCGGCCAGCAGCGTTGTCTTGCCGGAGCCGAGGAAGCCGGTGATCAGCGTGAGTGGCAGGCGCTCCTTGCTCATGCCGACAGCGCCTCGACGAGCGCGGGGTCGAGCGGATCGAGCGGCGCGCCGCGCAGGCGCTGCACCTCGGCGAAGACCGCGGCGAGATCGCCGCACAGCACCGACTGCCCCGTGGGTCCACGCAGGATGTACGCCGTCTCCTCCCACTCGTCCACGTGCATCCGGCTGGGGGCGAGGACGCGGTTGAGCAGCGCGACGCGGCGGATGCGCTCGCGCAGCACCTCGCGGCGCGCGCCGACCTGCGTGCGGTCGCCGCCGCCCTCCGACCAGTGCGCGGCCGAGCCGAGGGTGCCGCAGAGGGAGCACATGGAGCTGAGCATTCCACATCGCGTCCGTCGCCGCTTGCCCCTGCGAGGTGCGGGCGGTACGGTCTCCCGGTAGAAACCTGCACGTTCTGGAGGAAAGAGATATGGCGAAGGAGATCCTGGTCGCGTACGGCGTCGATGTCGACGCGGTCGCCGGACAGATCGGCTCGTACGCGGGCGGCGATTCGCCGTGCGACATCTCGCGCGGCCTGTTCGCGGGCGAGGTCGGCACGCGCCGCCTGCTCAAGCTGTTCGACAAGTACGGCATCAAGACCACGTGGTTCATCCCGGGCCACTCGATCGAGACGTTCCCCGAGGACATGAAGGCCGTGGCCGACAAGGGCCACGAGATCGGCATGCATGGCTACACGCACGAGAACCCGATCGCGATGTCGCCGGCGCAGGAGGAGGCTGTGATGCTGAAGAGCATCACCCTCATCGAGGAGCTGTGCGGTCGCCGCCCGACCGGCTATGTCGCCCCGTGGTGGGAGTTCTCCCCGATCACGAACGAGCTGCTGCTCAAGCACGGCATCAAGTACGACCACTCCCTCATGAACGAGGACTTCCACTGCCATCGCGTCCGCGTCGGCGACTCGTGGAAGCTGATCGACTACTCGGCCGACGCCGAGACGTGGATGGAGCCGCTCAAGCGCGGCCAGGAGTCCAAGCTGATCGAGATCCCGGCGTCGTGGTACCTCGACGATCTGCCGCCGATGATGTTCATGAAGAAGGTGCCGAACTCGCACGGCTTCGTGAACCCGCGCGACATCGAGCAGATGTGGATGGACCAGTTCGACTACCTCTACCGCGAGGAGGAGGACGTCGTCTTCACGATGACGATCCATCCCGACGTGTCGGGCCGCCCGCACGTCGTGGCGATGCACGAGCGCATCATCGAGCACATCAACAAGCACGACGGCGTGCGCTGGGTGACGTTCGACGAGATCGCCGACTGGTACGACGCGAAGCACCCCTTCCAGGGCTGAGTCGCGACGCCGACGGCCCCGTCTCCCCGTGTGGGAGGCGGGGCCGTTCGCGTTTCCGGGGCGGCAGCAGGGGCCGGCGGTGGTCTGGCACACCCTCTGCGCGCGATGCGGAGCGGGGCTCCCGCCAGGGCGGTGAATCTGGGGGATTCCCCACCCTGGATCGCATTCGGGATTCCGTACGATCAACGACGTCGTCCGACTCTTGAGGAGAGCCGTCATGCCCCGCAGGTCTATCGCCGTAGCGCTGAGCGCCTTGATCGCCAGCTTCGCGCTGCTCGCAGGCACCGCCGCTGCGGATCAAACCGCCTCGACGTCGTCGAAGGCGAAGCAGGCGTTCTCCCAGCCGATTCGGATCTGGACGTCGGTCGGTCCCCGTGCCGGTCTCGCGAACGCGACCGTCACGATCACCGACGCGACGGGCAAGGTCGTCGCGCGTGCTCGCACGTCGCGGACGACGGGTTCGGTCAGGATCGACCTGTCGGGCCGCAAGGGTCTGGCGCTGCCGCTCATGGCCCGCACCACCGGCGGCGCGCCGACCGCGCTCCTGCCCTCGGGCAAGACGATCAGCTTCGAGGCGTTCAAGGGGCATCTGGTCGCTCCGATCTTCGGCGTCAGGCATCAGCCGATCACGCTGATGAGCCCGGTGTCGACGGCGGCCGTGCAGATCGCGACGTCGGACACGCGCGCTGCGCACGCCGCGGCAGTCAGGAAGGTCACGCGCGCGCTCGGGTTCACGGGGCGTGACGCTGATATTGCCATCCGCTGGCGCAACAGCGCGGTCGGCTTCAAGCAGCTGGCGGCGGCGGCACGGCGCGCCGGCGGCTACGACGCATTCATTGAGAAGATCGCCGAGGCGGCGGCGGCGGGGAGGAAGCTCAAGCACCTGCGTCCGCCGTCGGCTGCCGCGAGCGGCGCGATCTCGCAGCGGCTGATCCGCGGCGGCACCCCGCTGGCACGGCAGTCGTCGGCGAGCTCCGGGCCGGTGTGCTCGGCGTCCCTGCCGAGCGGTCCGTCGACGTCGCAGACGGTGCTCACGGACGTGGCTGAGGTCGGTGTGGGTGCGCTGATGAAGGTCGCCGGCACGCCGTCGTCCGCATCGTCGTCGATCACGGGCATGGCGTTCGCGGCGGCGGGTGTGCCGACGAGCGACTCGGAAGCCGAGGCCGACAACGCGGCGATCTGGAACGAGCTCGGCTGCATCCAGGAGCAGCTCACCTACCTCGAAGCCCAGGTCGGCAGCCTCACGCTGATGACGCTCATGTCGAATGCGAGTTCGTGCGACTCGTGGCTTGCCGGCGACAACATCTGGCAGGGCTACAACGACGTCATCGACGGCGGCACGTATGCGCCGATCGATCCGACCGACAACTCGATCGTGGCCTACATGGACGACTGGGCCGACACCGACGCGGAGTGCGGCGGCAGCATCAACAAGGACCTGTTCACCCCGCTGCCGGGCTACACGACCAGCGGCTGGCAGCAGATGGTGGCCAACACGGTCGGCTCGTCGAAGTGGTGGTCGCAGTCGCAGACGCAGACGCTGCAGTCGTTCCTCTCCTACTGGGGTACCGATCTCTACGAGCAGTTCATCCTGCAGAACGAGTACAACAACTACAAGGCCAACTACCAGCAGGCGACCAACGATGCCGGTGTCAACCCCAGCAACACCTCCGTCTGCAAGCCGGGGTCGACGGCTTCCACCCAGCACTTCTGCGTGTGGCGCAGCAACATCATGCAGGCGTACCCGCCGGATCTCTACAGCGACGAGCTCGCCGTGGTGAAGAACGGCCTGGCGATGGACGCGATCCCGTTGGGGGCCTTCTCGCCGGCGCCGATCATGAACCCGGCGCCGGCGACCATGGCGTCGTCGACATCGAAGTTCTACAGCCAGACGCCGGCGAGCGCCCAGAAGGGCGGCGGCATCACGAACGTGAACCCGGGGTGGTTCTTCAACTACTACCTCAACTTCACGCCCTACACCAGCGGCGGTTACGGCAACCAGCTGCGCCTGTTCAACTTCGGCACCACGCCGACGTGCGTGAGCAAGCAGTTGAACCCGTGCCCGGGGCCGACGACCACGACGGAGTCGGCGTCGTTCGCGTGGAACGCGACCAACTGGTTCAACGGCCTGGGTGTGAACCCGAAGGGCTACGGCAGCGCCGTGCAGACGTACAACAACCCGCAGTCGCTCACCCGCACGCCGAATAGCGGCCCGAGCACGGGCCTGGTGTGCTCGGATGCCTCCGACATCAACTCGACGAACAACCAGGGCGTCAAGGGACTCACGGCCCTGTACAACGCGCTCAACCAGGCGCCGAACGGCAGCTCGGGGCCGCTCGACGGCACCGGCTACGGGTCGGGTGACGTGCTGTACATGATCTCCGACGGCAACTCGTACATGACCATCCAGCTGAAGAACATGTACGCCTACCTCACGTGGAACGGCTGCATGGGCAACATGGTCACCGGCTCGCAGCCGCTGCTCTCCGACGTGCCGATCAAGCCGCTGATCGCGACGCTCCTCGCCCGCTCGTGGTGGTCCGGGACGCCGTCGCCGAGCTCGACCTGCAGCACCACGACGGGCACGTACGGCTGCTCGGGGTCCGGCGCGGCCACGGCGGCGAAGTTCACACCGGCGAACCCGCCGACGTCCTAGCGTCGAGCACAGCACACGCGGT
>CAZPQP010000041.1:8468-12426 GCA_964588635.1 uncultured Bifidobacterium sp. | reverse complement strand
TAGCTCGTCGGGCTCATAACCCGAAGGTCGCAGGTTCGAATCCTGCCCCCGCTATCGCGCCTCCGGTGATCCGGCTGCCGCACCAGGAGTGCCGTCTCGGACCGTTCGGCGCAGCGTGGTACGGTGACTGCCGTGCGTCGCAGCGTCGTCATCGTCGTCATCCTGGCGTTGCTCGCTGCGGTGCCTGCCGCATCGGCGAAGGCGCCGGGCATCCTCTACGCCTTCGACGCCAAGCGCGGCGCGTTGGTGCAGACGAGTGGAGGCCATCGCCTGTCGCTGCCGGCGGCGACGCGCGTGACGTGGTTCACCGATCGTCCCGAGCGGCGGGCCGGCGTGATGACGCTGCGCGGGTTGGCGAGCATCTGGCAGGCGAGCGGTTTCGCCGTGGATCCGCCGAACGCGGCGGTGATCCTCACCGCGGATGGGCAGGCGCGCACCCATGTCGTCGAGCTGCTCCGACCGAAGGCCGTCGGGGCCTCCGTGTCGTTCGCACTGCGCGTGGTGCCGTCGGCGAGCGCGGCGGGATTCCGGCACGCGGACGGACTCGCATCCGGCACGTATCGGCGTGTGGCCGTCTTCATCGACGACGCGGCGACGTCGCCGTGCCTCTCGTCGATCTCGACGGCCGCGTCCACGTCGACGACATGCCTTTTGAGCTCGTCTCCCGCCGGCTCCACGACCATCTATCCGCCCAGATCGACGTCGAAATCGTCGTCGACGACCACGCAGACGATGGTCTCCGCGTGCGCCTCCGGCTCGGCATTCACCCTGCAGGTGGGCGGCGGCTACGTCAGCGTCCCCGCATGCGGACAGGGAAGCGCCGCGTTCATGCTCCTCACGGTGAGCGGCAGCACGATGCCGAGTCCCCAATCGATCTCCAACGTGCTGATGCTGCCCAATGGCACGACGGCGCAGTCGCCGAGTGCCATCGTGCTGACCGTCAGCACGGCGTCGCTGGTGGCGCCTCCGACACCGCCGCCGGGCTCGTCTTCCCCATCGCAGGGCGTGACGCTGGTCGGCGTCACCACCGTCTCGAGCACGCAGTAGGCACGCTGGTCGCCGGCGAGCACGTCCTCCGCCACTGAGCGGACCGGCGACCATGGCAGCTTCCTCCGCGCCGAGACGCGGAGAGTCGAGGCGTGCCGGCCGCTACAATCGCGCCGCGCGGTGCGTCGCACGTGGCGCGAGCAACTATGGACTCGGAAGGCTCCCAGATGTCGACTGCCACGCCCGCCAGCACACCGCCGTCGTTCGGGAGGATCGCCGTCCGGCGCGTGCTGATCACGATCTTCCTGCTGCTGCTGATGCTGATCCCGATGGTCGCGCTGCTGATCATCACGCGGCAGCCGGCGACCACGTACGCGGCGATGGCGTCGATCATCGGCATCTTCGCCGTGGTTGCGGGCAGTACCCGCCTGGGCGTGATCGTGGTGGTCGTCACGGCGCTCCTCGCGCCGCTCGCGATCCTCGCCGGTCTGACGCCCTTCACCGGCGCCGCGCTGATGGCGATCATGACCGCCGTCGTCGGGCGCATGTCGATCTTCGGGCTGCACCGCGCGGTGATGCTCGTGCCGATCTTCCTCGCGTGGCTGATCATCTCGCCGGTGCCGTGGCTGCCGCTGCATGCGCTCGATCGCATCAACGAGCTGATGGCGAAGCACGGCACGACGCTGGCCGACGTCCTCGACCGCATGCATCCGCACGCGCAGACCGCGACCACGCCGGGCCCGATGAAGCGCATCATCGGGCACGTGCTGATGGAGCAGCGCTTCGACCAGCACTACCTGATCTGGATCGCCGTGACCTTCCTCGTCGGTGGACTGTTCCCCGTGGTGATCCTGCCGTTCGTGCTGCGGAGGTTCCCGCTGCCGAAGGCGCCGCCGACCACGCACACCCGCCACGAGGCGGTGCCGTACACGATCACGATCACCGTGCTCACGGCGGTGGCGACCTACTGGTGCCTCGACCATCCGAAGATGACCGCGGGCGCGTTCATGATCGCGACGATCCTCGTCCTCGCCCAGGTCGGCGGCGAGATCAAGTGGCGCCTGACGATCGAGCGCGTGATCGGCACGCTCGTGGGCGCCGGGGCGTTCTTCCTCGTGGTGCAGGCGATCGGCGGCACCTCGTACACCGAGGTGCTCGGGATGCCGTTTCCGCTCAACATGTACGGCATCGGGCTCCTGTTCGGCGCGCTCGCGATCCTCGCCAAGTTCAGTCCGCGCCTGTGGATCTACTACGTGCTGATCGTGCCGGCGGCGGCTGCGCTGAACGCCTTCAGCTCCACCCAGGCGGTGAACTTCGGCGAGCAGCGCGTCATCGACAACGTCGTCGGCGCTGCGCTCGTGATCGCGGCGGCGTTGATCACGCTCGGCGCGAGCCGGCTGGCGGGTAAGCGGGGCAGCGGCGAGACGCCACCGTCGTCCCCGGACGCATCACCGGCCTGATCCGCAGCACGGCGGGTATCGCTCAGGCGCGAGGAGAGACGCGCGCCGGGGGTTTACGCAGCCCGCGCGAAGCGACATAGTTCTCCCATGGGAAAGCAGGAGCGCGCGCCCCTGATCGGGCTGGAGGAGCCGCTGCGCGAGCAGGTTGCGGTCGACGGACCGCCGGGCTCGCTGGTGCAGTGGGAGCAGGAGATCCTCGATGCCGCCGTCTACCGCCCGCTCGCGCAGTCGACGGCCGTCGTCGACGCGTACGAGCACCTGCGGCAGGCGATCGTGCTGTGCCTGCTGCCCGCCGGCTCCAAGCTGCCGACCGAGCCGGTGCTCGCGGAGCGGCTCGGCGTCGGCGTCGTCACGATGCGCATGGCGCTCGCGATGCTGCGCGAGGAGGGCTTCATCGTCACGACGCGGGGGCGCTCCGGCGGCTCCTGGGTGGCCGATGGCGACGCCATCGTGGAGGCCACCGCGCGGGTCACCGCATTCTCAATCGAGGAACTGCGCAACACCATCGATCTGCTGATCGCGCTCGAGACGCAGTCCGTCGGCCTCGCGGCGCTCCGTGCCACGTCTGCCGAGCGGGCGGCGATCACGCAGTTGGGTGAGTATCCGCGCTCCCGGCTCTCGGCCCGCGACTGGCAGATGTACGCCAACGTCTTCCAACTGCGCATCGCGCATTCGACCCGCAACCCGACGCTGGCATCGGCGATCCGCTCGGCGCGTGCGCGGGTGCAGGAGCTGCGCACCGCGGGAGCGGGGCGCATCGTGTTCTGCGTCCATGCTGGTGAGTACCACCGTGGCGTGGCGGATTGCATCGCGCGCGGTGATGCCGCGGGTGCGCGAGGGCTGTGCTTCCAGTTCATGACCGACTGCTGGGAATGCAACCTCACGGTGATCGAGTGCGGCAACACCCGCGATGGCCACCTGGTGGACGAGGTCGGCGGCGGGCTCGCCGCTCGGCGCTACGTGGCGGAGCCCGCTGTGGCCGCGCCGTCCCGGCGGGCGGGGCTGCGGCTCGTCGAAACCGACGTCGCGGACGACGCCGCGGACACCCGCGGCTGACCTGCGGCGCACTGCGACGTCGCAAAGCGGCCGATTACCGAGCGGCGTCCGAGATCTGGCGTTAAGGTGGGCACAGACAACGAAGGAGAGGGTTCGTGTCGTCGTCGCCCGACATCACCAGGGTGCGGTCCGAACTCGCGGAATCCGAGCGCGTCTTCCGCCTGCTCGCGGAGACGGCCTCCGACATCGTCTACGCGGTTGGACCCGATCGCCTGGTCACGTGGATCTCGCCGTCCGTCACGCGCGCCTTGGGCTGGCAGCCGGAGGAGCTGGTGGGCACGGTCATGTCGGATCTCGTGCATCCCGACGATCTCGCCTGGTCGGCCGAGCGTCGTGATCGCATCTACGCCGGCGATCCGGACGCCGAGGCGGAAGGCGGGTTCGTCCTGCGCATGCGCACGCGGGACGGCGGCTACCGCTGGGTCAAGACGACGCTCACGACGCACCGTGATGCG
>CAZPQP010000041.1:464-8368 GCA_964588635.1 uncultured Bifidobacterium sp. | reverse complement strand
GGAGGAGGGCGCCTGAGCGTGGTCTGGCGGGACGTCACCGATCAGCATCGGATGGTGGCGCGGCTGGCGGAGTCCGAGCAGCGCTTCCGTCTGCTCGCCGAGCATTCGAATGATGTCGTGCAGCTGCTGCGTGACGGCCTGCTGGTGTGGGTCTCCCCGTCGCTCGGGAAGGTGCTCGGGTGGCGGGCGGAGGAGTGGCTGCATCGTGGCTTCGACGAGTTCGTGCACCCCGATGACCTCGACGCCATGCGCGCGTGCCAGACCGCCGTGCAGGAGGGCCGCACGAAGCTGGTCGAGCTGCGCGTACGGCATCGCGACGGCGCGTACCACTGGGTGCAGGTGGCGGCCGGGCCGTTCTTCGACGCGCAGGGCGAGCGTGACGGGGTCGTGTCGTCGTTCCGCATCGTCGACGAGCAGGTGGCGGCCCGCGAGGCGTTGGCGCATCAGGCGACCTACGACGATCTGACCGGCGTCCTCAAGCGCGAGGCCGTGCTGCGCCATCTTGCCGAACTGGATGGCGGCGAGCGCACCGAGGACACCGCGATCGCGCTCCTGTTCATCGATCTCGATACGTTCAAGACCGTCAACGACACGTGGGGCCACGTGGCGGGTGACGCGCTGCTGCGCACGACCGCGCAGCGGCTGGAGGCGGGCGTCCGGGCCGGCGATCTCGTCGCGCGCCTCGGCGGTGATGAGTTCCTGATCGTGCTGCAGGGCATCGACACGCAGGCAGAGGCCATCGCCATCGCCGATCAGCTCCGCGAGGCCTGTTCCCGGCCCGTGGCCGCGCCCACCGGCACCGTCGCGACGACGCTCAGCGTCGGCGTCGTGCTGCGCCGGGCGGACGAGAGCAGCGACGCACTGATCATGCGCGCGGACCAGGCGATGTACGAGGCCAAGCGCACCGGGCGCGACCGCACCGTCATCGCGCCGCCCGGCTGACGGCACGACGTTCCGCCGTCAGCTCGTCTGCGGCATCACGAGGGTGTGGCCGTGATCGAGCGCTGCGGCTCCTCGAGCGACTCGACGGCACGCACCAGCTCGGCGAGCTGCTGCGTGTCCGGCGGCGTCGCCTGCAGCTGGCCGATGTGGTCGGCCACGCGGTCCCCGCCCTTCCAGAGCTCGCCGCGCGCGACGTCGTCCTCGTCGCCGCGGTGTTCGAACCAGGCGTAGCGGAACTCCAACGCGGGGTATTCCGTGCTGAGCGCGGCCATGTCACCGTCGCAGGCGCCGTCGGTGGCGAATGCGAACACCGCCTCGGCCTCCTCCGTGTGGGTGCTGCCGGACACGGGCTCATGGCCCGGCTCGAGCGTCGCCCAGGCCCCGGCGTGGGCGCGGTGACGGCGTTCCTGGTACATGACCGGCAGGTGGCGTTCGCCGAGGATCAGCTTCGTCTGGTCGTCCTCGACGACGCGGGCGTGCGCGAGGAACGCCTCCACGTCGGCCGTCGAGCCGGTGACGGAAAGGTGGTTGCGGACGTTGTGATCGCCCTCGATCACCATGTGCGCGAAGGCGCGCAGGCGATCGGCGATCGATGCGGTGTCGGACATCGGGACTCCTCGTCGGGGAGCTCCAACGTGCCATGCGGCGTGGGGCGCCGCTCCGCGGTCGCCACCCATCGCGCTGCGCCTTCGCCATGCCCGTGCTCCGCACTGTCCCGCAGCGCCTCACGGCGATGGCCGGCACCCGTACGATTCCGGCCATGAGCGCCTCGCAGCGAACCGCCTACGGCGAGCAGCCGACGTGGGAGCCGGTACGCCCCGAGTACACCCTCGTGCGCACCATCGGGCACTGGATCATCTCCGCGGTCTCGCTGTTCCTCGCGGCCTGGGTGCTGCCGGGCATCCACCTGGACGGACTGCAGGGCGCCTTCTTCGTCGTGGCGGTCGTCGCGATCCTCAACGCCGTGCTGGCCCCGCTCGTCGCGGCGATCCGCCTGCCGTTCGCCGTCGCGGTCGGCTTCATCATCAACCTGCTGCTGAGCGCCGTGCTGATCCAGGCCGCAGCCACGGCGTTTCCGGAGTTCCTCCGTACGGACAACTTCGGCTGGGCGTTCGCCACCGCGTTCGTCTCCTCCGCCGTCGGCGTGGTGATCGCCGTGATGCTGGGCGTCAACGACGACGATCTGTACACGCTGCGGCGGGCGCAGCGCATCGCACGCCGGCAGGGCGGGGCGGAGAGCACCGACAAGCCCGGTCTCGTCCTGCTCGAGATCGACGGCCTCGCGCTGCCCGTCCTGCAGCGGGCGATTCGCGACGGCAACGTGCCGAACATGGCGCGCTGGCTCGACAGCGGCACGTACGCGCTGACGGAGTGGGAGACGGACCTCTCCTCGCAGACGGGCGCCAGCCAGGCGGGCATCCTGCTCGGGTCGAACGACGACATGCCGGCCTTCCGCTGGGTCGAGAAGGAGACGGGACTGCTGATGACCTCCTCGGCACCGGCCGACTGCGCGGAGATCGAACGCCGGCACACCTCCGACCGCGGGCTCCTGCGCGATGGCGGTGCGAGCCGCGGCAACCTGCTGTCGGGCGGTGCCGAGCACTGCATCCTCACGGTCAGCCGCATGGACGCCGAGACGAAGGCGAATCCCGGCTACCGCGCGTTCTTCGCGAGCGCCACGAACGCCACGCAGACGCTGATCCTGTTCCTGTGGGAGGTCGGTCTGGAGCTCGTGGCCGCGAGCCGGCAGCGACGCCGCAAGGTGATCCCGCGCGGGCACCGCGGCGGCATCTATCCACTGATGCGCGGCGCGCTCTGCGTCGTCGTGCGCGACCTGATCGTCTTCAGCGTCCTGCAGGACATGATGAAGGGCCGCCCGATCATGTACGCCACGTTCTCCAGCTACGACGAGGTCGCGCACCACTCGGGGCTCGAGCGGGCCGACACCCTCGAGGCGCTGCGCAAGCTCGACGTCGCGTTCGGTCGCATCGAGAAGGCGCGTCGCTACGCGCCGCGGCCGTACGAGATCGTCGTCCTGTCCGACCACGGGCAGACGCAGGGTGCGACGTTCAAGCAGCGCAACGGCTACGGACTCGACGAGCTCGTGCGGCGGAACCTCAGCGCCGGCGACGTGGCCGACATGATGAGCGGCGACGAGAACGAGACGGCCGTGAAGCGCGCGCTCGACGAGGCGACCGGGTACGACCGCAAGCGGAAGAAGAACGACGTCAGCGGCGAGGATGCCGTGGTGCTCGGCTCGGGCAACCTCGGCCTCGTCTACCTGATGCACGAGCAGCGGCGGCTGACGCGCGAGGAGATCGACGCGCGCCATCCCGATCTGATTCCCGCGTTGACCGGCCATCCGCACGTCGGGTGGGTGCTCGTGCACTCCGAGGCGGACGGCGCGATCGCACTCGGAGCGAACGGCATGCACGTGCTCGCGACGGGTCGGATCGAGGGCGAGGATCCGCTGGCTGGCTTCTCCGCGAACGCCCCGCAGCACCTGCTGCGGACCGATGGCTTCTCGAACGTCGGCGATCTGATGGTCGGCAGCTTCTTCGATCCCGTGCTCGAGCAGGGGTGCGCGTTCGAGGAGCTGATCTCGTTCCACGGCGGCCTCGGCGGTCCGCAGACACGGCCCTTCCTGCTGCATCCGGTCGAGCTGCCGGTGCCCGCCGGCATCGTCGGCGCCGCCCATGTCAACGAGGTGCTCCGCGGCTGGCGGACGCAGCTCCAGGGCTCGGCCGCGGGCCCGCAGGCCTGACGCACCCGTCGCGCGGTGCGCCCGCGCCGCGCCTGCGGCTCTGTGCTGACCCCCGGGAGCGGGCCGTTCGTAGGCTGACTCCCGATGGCAGCGACGTCGGCAGCCGGACTCACCCGCCGGGAGGCCGCAGCGCGCCTGCAGCGCGACGGGCCGAATCTCCTGCCGCTGCCGGCGCGGCCGCCGGCCTGGCGACGGCTGCTGCGGCAGCTGGTCAACTTCTTCGCGGTGATGCTCTGGGTCGCCGCCGTCCTCGCGGTGGTCGCGGGCATGGCCGCGCTCGGCGTGGCGATCGTGGCGGTGATCCTGCTCAACGCCGGCTTCGCCTTCGCGCAGGAGCAGCGAGCGGAGCACGCGGCGGAGAGCCTGCGTCGGCTCCTGCCGCGACGCTGCCGCGTCCTGCGCGATGGGAGCGTGCTGGATGTCGACGCCGAGGAGCTCGTCTGCGATGACGTCGTCCTGCTCGATGCCGGCGACCGCATCTCCGCGGACCTGATCGTGCTCGAGGCCCACGCCGCGGCGGTCGACACGTCGGCGCTGACGGGCGAGAGCGAGCCGACACCCGTCGCCGTCGGGGCGGCGCTATTCGCAGGCACGTTCCTGACGCTCGGGGAGGTGCGCGGACGCGTCACGGCGATCGGCGCGGCAACCCGCATGGCCGGTATCGCCCGCCTCGCCTCGCGCCCGTCGTCACCGCCGCCGCTCGTGCGCGAGCTCCAGCGGGTGGTGCGCACGATCTCGGTGATCGCGATCACCATCGGCGTGGCGTTCTTCGCGATCTCGGGCCTGCTCGGGACCACCTGGAGCAGCAGCTTCCTGTTCGCCGTGGGCGTCACCGTCGCCCTCGTACCGGAGGCTCTACTGCCGACCGTCACACTGGCGCTCGCCTTCGGTGCGCAGCGCATGGCGCAGCGCCACGCCCTGGTGCGGGGGCTGGAGTCCGTGGAGACGCTCGGCTCGACGACCTTCATCTGCATGGACAAGACCGGGACGCTGACGCTCAACGAGCTCACGGCCGTGGAGGTCTGGACGCCGACGGGCCTGCTCGCGGTCGAGAGCGCCGGGCGCGATCCGGAGGCGGTGATCGGCGACGTTCCCGGAGCGGTGCGCGAGCTCGCCCGCGTCGGCGCGCGTGCGTCCTCGGGCTACGTCGAACGGCGCGACGGCGTCTGGGAGGTGGTCGGGGATCCGCTCGACGCGGCGCTCGACGTGCTGGCGCGACGCTGCGGCGTGGTGCCGGCGGACGACCGACGCCTCCACCCGGATCGCGTGCGGTACCCGTTCGATCCGGGGCTGCGGCGGATGTCCGTGGTCGTCGGCGATGCGGTCTTCACCAAGGGGGCGCCCGATGCGGTGCTGCCGCTGTGCGGTGCCTCCGCGGGCGCGGCCGAGGCGGCGCTGCACGAGATGACGGGACGCGGCCTCCGCACCATTGCCGTCGCCACCCGTACGGCGCCGCCGGGCGAGGTGTCCCGGGATGCTCTCGAGCGCGACCTGACGCTGCTGGGCATCGTGGGCATGCACGATCCGCCGCGCCTCGCGGCGCGGGCCGCCCTCGCGAGCTGCCGCCGGGCCGGGATCGCGGTGGCGATGGTGACGGGCGATCACCCGCGCACCGCGGTCGCCGTGGCGCGCGAGACGGGGCTCGTGGTGGGGGAGGAGCGCGTGGTCACCGGCGATCGGCTGCCTGCCGATCCCGTAGCGCTCGGAGCGCTGCTGGATCACGATGGCATCGTCCTCGCCCGCATCGAGCCGGAGGACAAGTTCCGCATCGCCCGGGCCCTGCGGGCGCGGGGGCACGTGCTGGCGATGACGGGGGACGGCGTCAACGACGCGCCGGCGCTGCGCGAGGCCGACATCGGCGTCGCGATGGGGCGTTCCGGCACGGATGTGGCGCGCGAGGCGGCGGACCTCGTCCTGCTCGACGACGACTTCGCGACGATCATCGCCGCCGTCGAGTGCGGGCGCGGCGTCTACGCGAACGTCCGGCGGTTCCTCACGTACCACCTCACCGACAACGTGGCGGAGCTGACGCCGTTCCTGCTCTGGGCGCTCTCGGGCAGCACGATCCCGCTGGCGATCGGCGTCCTGCAGGTGCTCGCCCTGGACATCGTGACCGACACGCTGCCGGCGACGGCGCTCGGGGCGGAGCTGCCCGCCGCCGGCATCCTCGATGGTCCGCCGGATCGGGGGCGGCTGCTTGATCGCACGGTCGCACTGCGCGCGTTCGGCGTTCTCGGTCCGGTCGAGGCGCTCGTCTCGTTCGCGGCCTTCCTCGCCACGTTCGCCGCTGCCGGCTGGCGACCCGGGGATGTGTTCCCCGCGGGGTGGCTGCTGCTGGCGGCCTCCGGCGCGGCCTTCGCCGCCGTCGTGCTCGGGCAGTTCGCGAACGCCTTCGCGTGCCGCAGCGCCGTGCTGCGTCCGGGGCAGCTCGGCTGGCGGTCGAATCGCCTGCTGCTGGGGGCGGTGCTGGCAGCGGGCGTGCTCGTCGTCGGGACGTTCGCGATCGAGCCGATCGCGTCGGCACTCGGCCAGGCGCGCCCGACTGCGGCCGGGTTCGCCGTCGCGCTGATGGCGCCGTTTGCCGTGCTCGCCGCCGACGCGGCCTACAAGGCGCTGCACTCCCGCCGTACGCGCGGTGCGCAGCGCACCCAGACTCGTCCACCCACCCCGACGGAGGCCTCTCCATGGACACCACCCGCCACGCCAATCGCATAGCGCTCGTCACCGGAGCCGGTAGCGGCATCGGCCGCGCCACCGTGCTGCGCCTCGCGCAGGAGGGCGCGGCCGTGATCGGCTGCGACATCAGCTCCGACGGCCTCGACGGCACGCGCCGGGCACTCGACGACCTCGGCCTGAGTGCCGAGCTCGACATCGCCGACGTCACGCAGCAGGGCGACGTCGATCGGCTCGTCGCCGCGGTCGGGCCGCGCATCGACATCCTCGCCAACGTGGCGGGGATCATGGACCACTTCCTGCCGCTCGGCGAGGTCGACGACGCCACGTGGAACCACGTCCTCGATGTCAACCTCACGGGGGTCATGCGCCTGTCCCGCGCGGTCCTGCCGCTGATGGAGCGGGACGGTGGCGGCGCGATCGTGACCGTCGCCTCGAAGGCGTCGGTCGGCGCGGGTGTGGCGGGCGTCGCCTACGCCACCTCGAAGCACGCCGTGATCGGCCTCGTCCAGAGCATCGCCTACTACTACGCACCGCACGGCATCCGCGCCAACGCGGTGCTGCCGGGAGCGGTGGAGACGGGCATCGGCGCCACCGCATCGCCCGCCGTCCCGTGGGCGATGGAGCGGGCGCAGCTGGCGATGGCGACGATGCCACCGGTGCCCGCGCAGCCCGACGCGATCGCCACGGTGATCTCGTGGCTGGCGAGCGACGAGGCCTCGAATGTCAACGGTGCGCTCGTCAGCGCCGACGGGGGCTGGTCGGCGGCCTAGACGGACGCTCGGGCTCCCTGGACGGCGGCCCAGGCACCCACGCCCCTCCCGACGCAGTAGGCTGAGGGCAGACGCGGGAGGCGCATGGCACACGTCGCAGCATCCGAGGAGACGCAGTGCCGGCTTTGCCGCGTCGCCCAGGCGGTCTGCCTGATCGTGATCGCCGCGGCCGTGATCACGCCGCTGGCGGAGGTGTTCGGCATCCACGCGACGGCGCTGCTCGAAGCGGATGGGCCGCACGCGTCGCTGTGGATCGTGGCGCTCGTCGGCGTCGTCGCTGCGGCCATCGCGCTCCAGACCGGCACGCGACGACCCTCGCCGCTCGTCCTGTGGTCGGCGCGGGTCCTGGCCGCAGCGGTGGCGGTGGCGGCCGTTCTCCTGCTGCTGCAGACCGCCCTGCGGGACGAGGGCGAGCACCCACTGCAGGCGCTCGTCACCGTGCTCCTGCTGGCGGTGGTCGCCCTGCTGCTGCGCGTGGACCAGCCGTGGGAGCGCGTCGTGCGTCCGTGGCTGCTCCTGCTCACGCTGCTGATGCCGCTCATCGCGCTGATCGGCTACCTGTTCGATCTGCCGGCGCTGTACGCGATCGGCGGCGGGCCGGTCACCGCCTTCCCCGCGGTGATCGCCCTGCTGCTGCTCGAAGGCGCCGTCGTCATGGGACGTCCCGACCGGGAGCCCCTCGCACGGATCCTCGCGGGATCCGGCCGCGTCACCGCCCTGCGCATCACCGTCGTGGTGCTTGGCTTTCCGCT
>CAZPQP010000041.1:0-454 GCA_964588635.1 uncultured Bifidobacterium sp. | reverse complement strand
CGCGAGTCGATGCGGATGCTGTGGGTGTGTTCGGCTGCGATGTCGCGCAGCACCGTCGTGGCGCTTGGCCTGCCGCCCCTGATGTGGGGCGGCCGCCTGACGTTCCTCGCCTTCGGTCTCGGTGAGCACAATGCCTGGGCCCTGTCCGTGATCGTCGGCACCGCGATCGTCGGGTTCGCCGTCTACGAGATCAGCGTGCGCCAGCAGCGAGCGCTCGTGGATCAGGTCGCCCTCCTGAGTCGCCTCACCGAGAGCGAGGAGCGCTTCCGCCTGGTCGCCGAGAACGCCTCGGACGTCGTCACGCTGGTCTCCAACGACGCCCGCATGCTGTGGGTCTCGCCCTCGATCGAGGCGCTGATCGGCTGGACGCCCGAGGAGGTGATGGCGCAGCCGTTCACCGAGACCTTCGTGCATCCCGACGACCGTGATGCGCTGCGACGATTTCAGGCGCAGA
>CAZPQP010000040.1:0-12436 GCA_964588635.1 uncultured Bifidobacterium sp. | reverse complement strand
CTCGACAGCACCTGGGCCGGAAGCGTCGTCCACGGCGGACCGTTCAGCGTCTTCGAGGAGCAGCAGCATCCGTTCCTGCGCGAGGAGCACCGCTGGATCGGCCAGTGCATCGAACGCGAGCTGCCGCTGCTCGGCATCTGCCAGGGTGCGCAGTCGATCGCGTACGTGCTCGGCGCAGAGGTCGGCCCGCCTGCTTCCGGCCTGCATGAGTTCGGGTACTACGAGCTGACGCCGACCGCGGCCGGGATCGCCGAGGGATTCCTCACCGCCCCGCTGCACGCGACGCAGGCGCACTTCCACACGTTCGCCCTGCCGGCGGGCGCGACGCTGCTCGCGTCGAGCGAGCTGTATCCGAACCAGGCCTATCGGCACGGTGCGCGCACGTACGGCGTGCAGTTCCACCCGGAGGTGACGATCGAGGGCTTCCGGCGCTGGCAGGCCGCACCATGGGCCGCCTACGGCAAGCCCGGCGCGCAGACCCGCGAGCAGCAGGACGCCCTCATGCTCGAGCATGATGCCGCGCAGGCCGAGTGGTTCTACGGCTTCCTCGGGTCGCTCTTCGGCTCGCGCAGCGGCGGCGACCCGTTCACGCCGCTCGGCGCCGTCACCGCCCGGCGGTAGCGGGGCACGCGGGCGACGCCAATGCGCCGCCCGCGCCCCTGCGGACTACTGCTTGACCGTGAAGTACTTGACCTGGGCCTTCGTGGTCGTGGTGCTGTCGGAGGCCGTGATGATCACCTTCCAGCGGCCCGTCGTCAGCGGCGTGCGACCCACGCGCCCGGTGAACGAGATGGCGTTGGCGCCCGTCTTGCCGCCCTTGGCGCCGGACGAGCGGTAGAGGTACTGCTTCCGCGCGTAGCCGACCTTCTGGAACGCGACCGTCACGTTGGCGTTCTCGGACAGCGTGTACTTGATGGTCGTGCCGATCGGCGTGTACGCGCGCACCGCCGTCGTGTGGCTGCCGACGCGGAACGTGGCGTTCGTGATGCCGAACTTCGTCAGTGTCAGGACTGGTGCCGGGTTGAACGTCGCGCTGGCCGCGCGCGCCTGTGACATCGTGACCGTGCAGACGCTCTGGGCCTTGAACCCCGAGCACGCGCCGCTCCAGCCGGCGAAGTCCGTCAGCGGACCCTCGACGGCGGTCAGCGTGACCTTGGTGTTCCTGGCGAACGGCGCGGCGCAGACCGTGCCGCAGTTGAGGCCGACCGGCGATGAGACAATGCTGCCGCTGCCCGTGCCGCGCTTCGTCAGCGTGAGGACGAAGTTCGTGACGGCGGGGTTGAAGGTCGCCTGCACGTTCTGCGACTGGTTCATCGTGACCGTGCAGGTCCGCGCCGTGCCGGTGCACGCGCCCGTCCAGCCGGCGAAGACGAAGCCCGGCGCCGGCGTCGCCGTCAGCGTGACCGCCGCCATGTCGGGGAAGTCGTTGGTGCAGATCTGGCCGCAGCTGAGGCCGTTCTGCGTGGCGGCGCTGCCCGCGGCGGTGACCGTGCTCGTCGCGGCGCCGGTGCCGGCCTTCGCGACCGTCAGCGCCCAGCGCGAGGCCGCGACATCGGTCGGGTTGTTGGACGTGTTGATGAACGTCGCCGCCGTGATCTGCGGCGTCAGGTTGGCGGCGCCGATCGAGCCGCCGCTCTGGGCGGTCCAGAAGAACGAGCTGCCCGTCTCGGTCAGACCGACAGCCGGCGCCGGCAGCGCGAGGTACGTCGGCGTCACCTGCAGGCCCGTGCCCACGGTGGCGCTGCTGATCTGCGACGCGCCCGCATTGATCCAGTAGATGCGCTGGCCGTCGGAGGTGATGGACGTCGGCGACGCGACCGCACCCGCGACCTGGGCGTTGGAGACGAAGTTCACGTTCGCGCCCGAGCCGTCGAGGCCGATGCGGCCGATCGAGTTGGCGTCGCCCCAGTAGATGTAGGCGCCGTCGGACCAGATCGACGTGTTCTGGCCACTGGGCGTCGGGTACCACTGCCAGCCCGTCTGCGGCTGCGCGCCGGTGATCGTCGCGCGGCCGATGAAGCCGTTGTCGGCCCAGTAGATGAACTGCCCGACGACGACCACGCCGGTCGGCGCGCTCGTGCCACCGGGGGCGATGTAGCTCTGCACGGCGCCCTGCAGATTGGCGATGCCGATGTGCGCCGAGCTCGCACTGGTCCAGTAGAGCGCGCTGCTGGTGGCGAACACGGAGTTCGGGATGTCGCCGGTGGCGTACGTCGTGATGCCGCCTGACGGCGCGCCGATCGCGGCGCTCGAGAGCGTGCCGGTCTGGCTGTTGACCCAGTACAGGCGCCCGTTCTCCGTGACCGCCGCCGAGGCGGTGCCGACGAGGGCGACGAGCGCACTCAGGGCGAGGGCGGCGGTGAGCAGGAGGCGGACGGGACGGGGAACGCGCGGCAAGGTAGTCACGTCTCCACCTTACCCCCCGCCGAGCTCGATTCCTCTGCCCCAGGGTCGCACACGTGTGTCTGGTTGCGACCCGCTGCGCGATACTTCCCGGGTGCAGGTCGCGCGCCCGAGAGATGCCGTCATCAAGCTGATCGCGACCGGCGTGGCGCTGCTCGGTCTCGGCTCGCTGCTCTCGGCCATGACGCCGGATCTCGCCGCACGATCGGCACTGCTGGCCGGGGTGATCCCCGTGCAGGCCACGCGTACGGCGCACGTCCTCGTCTTCGAGCTCGGCGTGCTGCTGATCGTCGTGGCCTTCGGTCTCGTCCGGCGCCGCCGTCGGGCGTGGCAGTTGGCGATCGTGCTGCTCGCAGCCATCGCCGTGCTCCACGTCGCCAAGGGACTCGACGTCGAGGAGGCGATCGCCTCGCTCGTGCTGCTGGTGCTGCTGATCGCCAGGCGCGGTGCCTTCACCGTCGAGGGAGCGCACGGCACGGCTCGGCGAGTGCTCAAGTGGACGTGCTGCCTGATCGCCGGCGGCCTGCTGCTCGCCGTCGCGATGGCCGAGCTGGTCGCCCACCTCGCCGGGGAGCCGATCTCGCTGCGCGAGGCCGCCGATCGGGGCCTCGACGGCCTCGTCGGCGCACCGGACTCGCTCTCGGCGATCGGCCTCTACACCGCGATCGCCGTCGCGGTGATCGTGCTGCTGTGGCTGCGGCCGGCGCCCGCACCCGCGCCCGCGGCAGACACGGATCGCGACGTGGCTCGCTCGATTCTCAACCGCTACGCAACGGATGGCCTCTCGTACTTCGCGCTGCGACGTGACACCACGTTCGCGATCGGCGAGCGGGAGGACTGCTTCCTCGCGTATCGCGTGGTCGCGAACGTGGCCCTCGTCGCCGGCACGGTGATCGGCCCCGAGGCGTCCTGCAGCGCGCTGCTGCGGGACTTCCACGCGGAGCAGATCCGCCTCGGCCGCCGCATCGCCGTGATCGGCCTGCCCGGCGCGGCCCGCCGGCTCTGGGAGCAGGCCGGACTCACGACCGCCTACCTCGGCGACGAGGCGATCGTCAATCCACAGGAGTTCTCGCTCGACGGGCGCCCCATGCGCAAGGTGCGCCAGTCGGTGAATCGCCTCGAGCGCGACGGCTACCGCGTGATCGTCCTGCGCCGCCGCGAGCTCGATACGCCGTTGCTCGCCCAGCTGCAGGAGGTCTCCGAGCAGTGGCTCGGCGGCCAGGGCGAACGCGGTTTCTCGATGGCCCTCGACGAGCCGTGGAGCACCGAGCACGGCGAGTGCGTCTTCGCGATCGCGCTCGATCCCGACGGCGTCCCGGTCGGGTACATCCACTTCGTCCCCGTCCTCGCCACCGGCGACCTCTCGCTGTCGAGCATGCGCCGGCATGCGGACACGCCGAACGGCCTCAACGAGGCGATCCTCAGCGGCGCGTTCGCCTGGGCGCGGGAGCAGGGCATCGAGCGCGTGGGACTCAACTTCAGCGCCTTCGGACGGATCCTGCGCGCACCGGAGCTGCAGGGCTGGGAGCGTCTCGCCGCCCAGGCGCTGCTGCAGGGTGATCGCTGGTTCCAGCTCGAGCGCCTCGACGCCTTCAACCGCAAGTTCCTGCCGACGTGGGAGCCGCGCTTCGCGGCCTACGAGCGCACGGTCGACCTCCCGCAGGCGGCCCTCGCCGTGCTGGCCGCCGAAGGGCTCCTGCCCCTGCCCAGGCTGCCGATCTTCGGCGCTGACGATGCAATCGCCGCGGAACCCGCCCGATAGGCTGCAGGCATGAACCAGAGGACCATGCGCATCATCTCGATCGTCCTGCTCGTCGCCATCGGCGTGTTCCTGCTGTCGGTCCTCTGGGAGCCGATCAACGCGCTCTGGCGCTGAGGCTCAGCCGGTCAGACCGGCGCGACCGGATCGCCGATCCGGATGACGCCGGGTTCGACGACGTCGCAGTAGATGCCGAGGTTCGGCTCGCCCTTCGCCGCGATCATCGCGCGCAGGGCGTCGACGTCGCGGTCCCCGGTATCCGGATCGACGGTCGTGACCGCACAGCGGATGCACTCCTCCACGACCCGGAGCACCGCCCCGCCGACCCGGACGTCGCGGCCGATCCACGCGTCCTCCTCGAACGGCGCACCGCCGATGGTCTGGATCATCATGCGGAAGCGACGCGGATCGATCGGACCGAGTCCGAGCGCGTCGATCGACGGCGTGCCGATCAGCGACGCGGCGAAGCCCGACCAGCCGCCACGGCCATCCGCGGCCCGCGCCAGGCGCACGGGCTCGCCAGCCCAGTCCGACAACGCGTCGCGCCACGGTCCCGGCACGAGCGTCGCCTCGATCGTGGACTTCATGTCGAAGCCCGCCGTGAACCGCTCGCCCAGCGGTGTCTCGCCCACGACCAGCGACCCATCGGGCAGCACGATCGAGAGGATCTCCCCGTCGAAGGCCGCCGTCGCCTGGCATAGCGGGAGGCGCCGCGCCTGGTTGAGCGACTGGTTCGCATCGTCGACGAGGAAGAAGATCCGATCGTCGGCAACGCCGCGGTCATGCAGCACGAGGTGGTCGACGTCACCCATCTTGAGGCTCTTGACGGGCGTGTGGAGCAGGCGTGCGACGGTCGTCATGCGCGCAGTGTGGCAGCCCGGCTAGCGCTCGCAGACGACGCCGTCGCCGTCGCCGTCGCGGTACCACGCGTACTCGGGGTCGATGCCCTCGGTGTACGGACCCAACCCGGCCGCGATCGCGTCGCTGCAGTACGGGTAGCGCTGATCGAGCCCGCCGCCCGTGGTGGCACCGGTGGCCGTGGTGCCCGAGCTCGCCGCCGCGGGCGGCCCCGTCGCGATCGTCGCGCGCGATGGCCGGAGCACCCGCGCGTCGGTGCCGCAGCCGGTGATGCCGAGCCGCAGCGCGGTCTTCTCCGCCGGATCGACGGTGAGTCGCCAGCGCCACTTGACCGCGATCCACGTGGAGACGTACGTGCAGCGGTAGCGGGTGAAGGCCGGCAGCCAGGCCGCCGGATCCTGATCGCTCTTCCGCCGGTTGGTCGTGGCCGTCACGGCGATCAGCGAGAGCGGGTAGTCGAGGTCGTTCGCGAAGGCCTCGCGCGTCGCGGCGCTCCAGCGCCAGGCACCCGACTTCCACGCCTCGCTGAGCGGCACGAAGTGATCGATGTCGAGACTGCCGGCATCGGTGATGTACAGATCGTCGTAGGCGGACCACCAGCGACCGCCGCCGAGACGGCAGCCGGCGAGCAGCGTCGGCCGGACCCGCGCCTCGCTGATCAGCACCTCCTTGCGCGTATCGCACCCGTTGCCGTCGGCATCCACCCAGTGGTTGAAGAGGTCGCGCGAATAGCCATGCAGATGCGGTGCGGCGACCTTGAGCTGGGGCAGGAGCGCTCCCGCCTGCATCGTCGCGGCCGCATCGGCGGCGGGTGCGACGAGCGCGAGCGCCACGCCGAGCACGGCGAGGGATCCTCCGAGCCCGCGCAGCATCAGCGCGCAACCGTGCGACAGCGGTGCGACATGGTCACATGGAAGCACGTCCGCAAGCGAACGTCGCGTGATCCGGGCCGCACGTGCTGCGCGGGGGTCAGGCCGGGACGGACGCCGTCAGCCGCGCGCCGCCCTCGGGACGCGGCGTCAGCGCCCACGACCCGTCGTACGTGCCGACCCAGGCGTCGATGATCGCCGTGCCCGTGCCCGGCATCCGCACCGACGGCGGTCCGACGCCGTCGTCGTCGATGGTGACCGCGACGCGTTCCGCCGCGCGCTCCACCGCGACCGACACGTGCGTCGCGCGTCCGTGCATGGCGGCGTTCAGCAGCGCCTGCTCGACGATGCGATAGACCGCCGGTGCGCGGTCGGCCGCGTCAAGTCCCTCCTCCACGCGGATCGAGACATCGATCGAACCGGCATACGACGTGGCGAGGTCATCGAGGGCGGTGACGAGCCCGACCGCCTCGATCGGCGGGGCGATGCGGCGCCCGACGGAGCGGATGCCCGTGCCACGAAGACGCTCGAGATCCGCGACGACCGCGCGCAACCCCTCCGCGTCCGCCGCGTCCACGTTCTCGGCGATGGCGCTGAGCCGCAGGTTCGCGCGGAGCAGCACCCCCTGGACCTCGTCGTGCAGTGCCGTCGCGACCTCGTGGCGGACGCGCTCGTCGGCCTCGACGATGAGGGTCCGCTGACGGCCGAGCTGCTCGACCTGCTCGACCAGCTGCTGCGTCTGCTCGCGGATGCGGAAGCGCGTGTAGCCGACGCCGTTCGAGATGGCGAACAGCAGGATGAGGATCGTCACGCCGGTGAGGGCGATCGCGATCCAGAGGTTCGCGTACATCCCCTTGCCCGTCACGGCGTCCTCGTTGATGAGCCGCAGTGACAGCAGGCCGCCGGTGGCGAGCGTGGATCCGACGAGGCACGTGATGATGTAACGCGTCCGGCTCGGCACCGAGACCTCACCGCGCCGCCATCCGACGACCAGGAGCATCACGCCGATGACCACGGCCATGATGACGATGCCCTCGACGATCATCAGACCCGTGTAGCGGAGGATGTCCAGCTTGCCGCTCGACGAGATGCCGGCGACCACGACGCCGCGCCCCGTGAACGCGATCACGCCGAAGACGAAGATCGGCAGCGGCGCCAGAGGCCAGGGCCCGAAGATCAGGCGCCAGCGGGAGAAGCCGAGGTCGTCGCTCACAGCGGCAGCGTAGCGATCGGCGGCGGCACGCACCGGTCGTCGGTACCGGCAACGCCCGTGTGCATGCGGCACAATGCAGGTGTGCCCGCAGCCCGCGAGATCTCGGTGCTCTACGTCGAGGACGATCCCGTCCTGCGCTCGCTGTTCGCCGACCTGATCGACGGCCGCGACGGCATCCGGGTGGTCGGCACCGCCGCAGATGCTGACGCGGCGATCGACTTCGCACGCTCGACGAAGGTCGATGCCGCGCTGCTCGACCTCGCGCTCGGTCCTCGCTCGATCAACGGCGCCGAGCTCGGACTGCGCCTCCGACAGCAGGCGCCCGAGATGGGCATCGTGCTGATCTCGCAGCATCTGATGCCGAAGTTCCTGACCACGCTGCCCGAGGCCGAGCGCCACGGGTGGGCCTACGTCCAGAAGCGCGGCGACCTCGCGCCGACCGAGCTCGCGCAGGTGATTCGCGCCACGGTGGCGGGCAAGACGATCCTCGATCCGACGACGCTCGACGGCCACAGCGTCGACGGCGCGTCGCTGGACAAGCTGACGCCGCGCCAGCGGGACGTGCTCGCCCTGCTGGCGACGGGCCGCGATGCCCTCGGCATCGCGGACGAGCTCCACCTCGCGCACACGACGGTCCGCCGCGACATCTCGAATGCCTACCGCGTGCTCGTGCCCGACGTCGGGCCGGGCTACGACCCCCGTACCGCGGCCGTGCTCGAGTACCTGCGCGTCACGCGCCCGTACGACTTCGGCGACGAGGACTAGGCGGCTTCCAGCCCGTCCAGCGGCGCACCGCCGCAGCATGGGTCGATGTTGATCTTGCAGGTGGCGCACTGGCTGTGGCCGTGCACGTAGACGGGCGGCTCCACGCTGCCGCACATCGGACAGGGCTGGGCGCATGCGCGCAGGTCACGGGCGTCTCCGCGCTCTGCATCGCGCTCCGCTTCGGCCGCCATGCGGGAGATGCTATCGCCCTCGGTCCGCGAAACAGTGCCGGCCACCGGACGTATCATGCGACGCGTGAGCGACCCGCCTCGAGCGCCCCGACGCCGCCCGCGAGACCGACGCAACGCTCCTCGACGGCGGGGAAGGGTCCTGCTGCTCGGCGCCATCGTGCTCGTCCTGCTCGGCATCGGAGGCTGGTGGGTCGGGGGGCGGGGCAACTCGTCTGGCACCTCGGCGACGGAGTCCACCGCCACGCCGGGTTCGGCTACGACGGCCGCCGGCGAGGACTGGCCGACCTACGGCTTCGACAACGCCCGCACGCGGTGGAACCCCGAGCTCCGCCTGCGTCCGCCGTTCACGACCAACTGGACCTTCCGCTCCCGCAGTTTGCTGGAGTTCCCCCCGGCAGTGGCCGACGGCATGCTGTTCGTCGGGCAGTTGCGCGGACGATTCTTCGGCGTCGACACCGCGACGGGGACGGCGGTCTGGAGGAAGAGCATCGGCCATTGCTCCGCGGCCTCGCCCGCGGTCCACGACGGCGTGGTGTTCGCCTCGTTCCTCGCGCCATACCCCTGCCCGAAGGGGGATGCCACGGGCGGCGGCTACGTCTTCGCATGGGACGCGAAGACCGGAACGCAACGGTGGGTGGCGAAGCTGCCGCCTGTCGAGTCCTCGCCGCTCGTACAGGACGGCACCGTCTACGTCGGCGCGTGGGACGGCAGGCTCTACGCCCTCGATGAGGCCACCGGCGCGACCAAATGGGCCACGCAGCTCGACGCGCAGATCGTATCCTCCGCCAGCTGGGTCGACGCCGCCTCGGCCGGTGGCACACCCGCGGTCGTGATCGGCACGAACGGCGGCAGCCTGTACGCCGTCGACGCCGCAACGGGCGCGATCCGCTGGCAGGCGCGGAGCACCGACCACGCCGGCAGCGGCCGGGAGTACTTCTACGCCACGCCGACCGTGGCCTACGGACGCGTCTTCATCGGCAACACGGACGGCTGGATGTATGCCTACGGTGCGCGGAACGGCAAGCTGATCTGGGCGCAGCGCGCAGGCTCATACGTCTACACCGGAGCGGTCGCCGCCGGCCAGGTGATCTACATCGGCACCTACGACGGCAGCGTCATCGCCTTCGATGCCACCACCGGCGACCGCCTGTGGACCACGGCGGTACCCGGCGCCGTGCACGGCGCCCCCATGCTGATGGACGGTCTCCTGTACTTCTCGACGTGCTCGGGCTGCGGCCAGAACGGCATCCGCGCCGCCAAGGCCGGCCCGGACGGGATCCACGCGATCGACATCGCCACCCACGAGATCGTCTGGAACGATCCGGATGGGAGGTACTCACCGCTCGTGGCCGATGGTCAGCGGGTGTTCCTGATCGGCAAGGGGACGATCCGCGGCGCATCGCCCGAGTAGCCGTCAGTCGAGCGGCTTGATCGCCGTCGTGCGCAGGCCCGCGCGCTCGGCCGCGATGCGGACGATGAAGACGACGGCGATGCAGGCGGTCGACGCGATCCCCCCGTTGACCCCATCGAGCAGCACGTACGTGATGGCTCCGGCGACGGCCGCGATCGCGTACGGCGGTCCGGGGCGCATGATCCGCGGCACCTCGCCGAGCAGGAGGGCGGCCGCCAACCCGCCGCCCACGGCGGCGAACGAGCCCACGAAGACCGCCGTGATCGCCGGCAGGTGGAACGTGACCGCGTACTGCGCACCCACCGCCGCGAACAGGCCCATCGTCAGGGCGTCGAGCAGGAACAGGGCGTAGGAGAAGCGGGCGATCTGCTGGCCGAGCATCAGGATCACCACGACGGCGAGGCCGACGACGGCGATGTACTCCCAGTGCCGCAGCACCTCGGGGGGCGTATTGCCGATCAGCACGTCGCGGATCAGGCCACCGCCGAAGCCGAGCGAGATCGCGAGGATGACGACGCCCGCGATGTCCAGCTTCTTGTCGTGCTGTCGCGCGAGCAGCGCGCCCTCGAGCGCGCCGACCGCCGTCGCGACCAGGCTCAGCCAGACGGGCGTGTCCTTCGCGAAGTCCGGGAGGATCGAGGTGACGTCGGCCACGCCTGCAGGATAGGGTCGCACCTCACGCGTCGAGCGACCATACTCCCGACATGGACCGCCCCACGCTCGACAACTGGATGCGCCCGCCGCATCCCTTCTGGTCGTTCCGCCACGTGCGGGAGCTGATTCCGACTGCCCGCATCCGCCACGGCCACCATCCGCGGCCGCTCCCGTTCGAGCCGGCCGGCAACCTGCTGGACCTGCGGTTCGAGAGCAAGGCCGGCGAGCGCATGCTCGGCGAGTATCTCGCCAACACCCAGACCGACGCCTTCGTGGCGGTCCGGGACGGCACGGTCGTGCTGGAGTGGATGGCACCGGGAATCCGCGACGACGAGCCGCACCTGATGTTCAGCGTGACGAAGTCGATCACCGCGCTGCTCTGCGGCGCGCTCGTCGGTGCCGGGAAGATCGACCCGGACGCGCCTGTCGTGCAGTACGTGCCCGCGGTCGCCGGCGGCGGCTTCGGCGATGCGACGGTCCGGCACCTGCTCGACATGGAGGCGTCGTACTCGTTCGTCGAGGACTACTCGCCCGGTCCGGACATCGTCCTCTACCGCAACTCCGCGGGCTGGTATCCGGCTCCGCCCGACCACATCGGGCTACACGAGTTCCTCGCGTCGCGGCAGAAGGAGGGCGAGCACGGCCAGCGCTTCCGCTACATGTCGCCGACCACCGACATGCTCGGCTGGGTGTGCGAGGCGGCCAGCGGCCTCCCGTACGCGATCGCCGTGTCGCAGTACCTGTGGGTGCCGATGGGCGCCGAGGCCGACGGCGACATCACCCTCGACCGCTTCGGCGTGCCGCGCGCCGCCGGCGGCCTGAGCGGCACCGCCCGCGACATCGCCCGGCTCGGGATGATCGTCGCCGAGGGCGGCGCCGGGATCGTGCCCGAGGACTTCATCGACGACCTCACCCGCGGCGGCGATCCGTCCCACTGGGCGATCGGCGACTACGCCGACTGGCTGCCCGGCGGGTGCTACCGCTCCTGCTGGTACCAGCCGCGGGTGGATCCCGACTGCGTCATGGCCGTCGGCATCCACGGCCAGATGATCTACGTCGACCGGCCGCGCAACGTCGTCGTCGTCAAGCAGTCATCGTGGGACACGCCGGACAGCAACGACCTGCACTCCGACGCCGAGTACGCCTGCCGGGCGGTTGCCCGCGCGCTGACGGCCGAGGAGCCCGACGCGCTGCTGGCTGCCACCTAGAACTCTTCAAGCAGGTCCGAGCAGACGCGGCGAAGCGTGGCCAGTCCCGGTAGCACGAGCACCTGGAGCGCCTCGTCGTCAACCCGGTGGTAGGCGTGGACGAGTTCGTTGCGCAGTCCCACGATCCGTGCCCACGGGACCTCAGGATGCCCGCAGCGGATGTCCTCACCGATTCCGGTCACGGCCTCGCCGATCACGATCAGGTGGTACCGCAAGGCCGCCTCGGCATGTGGGCCATCGAAGACCAGCGCGGCGATATCGTCGATCGCCGTGACGATGTCGCAGAGACGCTGACGTGGATCACGCGGACTCAGATCCGGATCCCGTCTCGCTCGACTGCTTCAGCGACCTCGACCTTCAAGAACGATGACGCCACGACGTCGACGCGCTCGCCGAGCAACTCCGAGAGCGCGTCGCGCAAGTCGAACAACGGGAAGATCCCACGATCATCGAAATCGAAGTCCACGACAAGATCGATATCACTGTCGAGCCGATCCTCGCCGCGCGCCGTGGATCCGAAGACGCGCGGATTGCGTCCGCCATGCGCACGTACGAGCGCGCGAATCGCACGGCGCTGCGCCTGCAACACGCGAATACGACGCTGCGACACATCGGCCGCCGACGCGCCGGGCTCGCTCCCGATCACGAGGCGTCGACCGGCGGCGCGCAGCACGCGATCGAGCGTGACGAACGACGGAGAGCTCGTCCCGGCCTCGTAGCGCGCGATCGCCGGCTGCGACGTTCCGGCCCGACGCGCAAGCTCGACCTGCGAGAGCCCGGCGGCGAGGCGCGCTTCACGGATCAGCACATCAGGCGTCATGCAACTAGTATACCGGTACCGGTATACCATCTGCATACGCGCCGGGAACGAAGAGCAGGGCATGGCCACCCTGGCACCCTCCCGCTCCGCCGCGCTGACGACCGCGAAGGTCACGCTCGCCATCGCCGCGGTCTACAACATCGTCTTCGGCGCCTGGGTCGTGCTGTTCCCCGCCAGCGCGTTCGACCTCGCCGGTCTCGACCAGCCCAACTACCCCGAGCTCTGGCAGTGCATCGGCATGATCGTCGGCGTCTACGGCATCGGCTACGCGATCGCCGCGCGCGA
>CAZPQP010000039.1:0-13127 GCA_964588635.1 uncultured Bifidobacterium sp. | reverse complement strand
ACAACCGCCCGGGCCACGAGATCATCGACCACCGCGTGTTCGGCATCTGCTCCGATGGCGACCTGATGGAGGGCGTGGCGCAGGAGGCCGCGTCGCTCGGCGGGCACCTCGGGCTCGGCAAGATCACGATGATCTACGACGACAACCGGATCACGATCGAGGGCGACACCGGCCTGGCCTTCACCGAGGACGTGGCCAAGCGCTTCGAGGCGCTCGGGTGGCACGCGCAGCGCCTCGAGGACGGCTGGACGCTCGACGACGTGCGCGCCGCGATCGACGCGGCCGAGCAGGACGACCGCCCGTCGATCATCGTCGTGCGGACGCACATCGCGCCCGGCGCGCCGAACAAGCAGGACACCGCCGAGGCGCACGGCGCGCCGCTCGGCGAGGAGGAGATCAAGCTCACGAAGGCCAACTACGGCTGGCCGGAGAACGAGCAGTTCCTCGTGCCCGACGACGTCGCCGCGCACATGGACCACACGGCGCGCGGCGTCGAGGTCCGCGAGGCGTGGGAGGCGAAGTTCGAGGCCTACCGCGCCACGCACCCCGAGCTCGCCGCCGAGCTCGAGCGCGTCCTCGCGGGGGACCTGCCCGAGGGGTGGGACGCGCACCTGCCCGTCTTCGAGCCCGACGCCAAGGGTCTGGCCACGCGCTCGTCGAGCGGCAAGGTCATCCAGGGTCTCGCCGCCGGCATCCCCGAGTTCGTGGGCGGCTCCGCCGACCTCGCGCCGTCGAACAACACGCACATCAACGACGGCCTGAGCGTCTCCGAGCGCGACTTCTCCGGACGCAACCTGCACTTCGGCATCCGCGAGCACGGCATGGGCGCGATCCTCAACGCGATGAACGTGCACGGCGGCCTGCGGGTCTTCGGCGCGACGTTCCTCGTGTTCTCGGACTACATGCGCGGCGCGGTGCGCGTCGCGGCGCTCTCCAAGACGCCCGTGACGTACGTCTGGACCCACGACTCGATCTGGGTCGGCGAGGACGGTCCGACGCACCAGCCGATCGAGCACGTGATGTCGCTGCGCCTGATCCCGAACCTCATGGTGATCCGCCCCGGCGACGCCAACGAGGTCCGCGAGGCGTGGAAGGCCGCGGTGCTCAACCGCACCGGCCCGACGGCGCTGATCCTCACGCGCCAGAACCTGCCGACGGTCGATCGCGCCGTGTTCGCCCCGGCGGAGGAGCTCCACCGGGGCGCCTACATCCTGGCCGAGGCCGACGGGGGCACGCCCGACACGATCATCATCGCCACCGGTTCCGAGGCGCATGACGCCGTCGCCGCACGGGAGACGCTGCAGGCCGAGGGGCTCAAGGTCCGCGTCGTGTCGATGCCGTGCTGGGAGCTCTTCGAGCAGCAGGACGCCGCCTACCGCGAGTCCGTGCTCCCGAAGGCGATCACGCGCCGCGTCAGCTTCGAGGCCGGCACCACGCACGGCTGGGAGCGGTGGGTGGGCGACGCGGGGATCAGCGTCGGCATCGACCACTACGGCGCCTCGGCGCCCGGCGGCACGGTCGCCAAGGAGCTCGGGCTCACCGCCGACGCCGTCGTCGCGGCTGTGCGCGCGCTGGGCTGACGCTCCGGCGGATCTTGTGCCACGATACCGGCAGAACTTCGGAGGAACCTTGCATGGCCGACCACGCTGATCATCACCACGCCGCTCCGGCGAAGCCGAATGCGACCACGACGATGGGCTTCGCCCTGTTCGCCGGCATGGTCACCGTGATCGTCGCCCTGGTCGGCGCGATTCGCGACTCGGATGCGATTCTCACGGTGGGTCTGATCACGGGCATCGCGTCCATCGCGATCGGGGTCCTCGCGGTGCTGATCGCGAAGAAGAAGGGCGACACGACCCGCGGCTTCCTCGTGTCGGTCGTGCTGGGCATCTCCGGCATCGCCATGTACCTGCTCGTCACCAGCGTCTGAGGACGCTCGGCTCGACCAGCTGAAGGGCGCAGGCCGGCGCAGCCGGTGACGTTTCCGCGCGTCGCCGTGATCGTGTGCGAGGTTGCGTGATGCCGGTGGGCGTGTCCGCGCACGACCATGGACGAACCGTGCGCCCTGTGACACGATTGTGGTCACCATGATCGTCGAATCTGTGCGCACCGTGAAGGCCCGCTTCTCCGAATTCCTCGACCTGGTCGTGCTTGAGCGCGAGCAGGTGACCATCACCCGGAACGGGCGGCCCGAGGCGGTGCTGTTGAGCATGTCCGAGTATCGAGGACTGCACGCGACGATCGAATTGCTCTCGGACCCCGAGGCGATGGCGGCGCTCGAGCGTGGTCGGCGCGACTTCGCGGAGGGGCGGTTCATCGACGAAGAGGGCATCGAGGCGCTGCGCGTCGAAATCGAGGCTCGCGGCAGAGGTGAGCATCGAGACGATCACGCGTGACAGGGCGTTACCGCGTGCATATGTCATCCGACGCGCAGCGCGTCGTGCGAACGGCGCTCCCACAGGATGTTGCGATCGGGGTGTTCGCGCTGGCGCAGCGGACCCTGGCTGTTGACCCGCGTGCCTGCGGTCAGCCATTGCCGGGTATCTACGACGGGCTATGGGCGATCGAGCGAAGCGAGTACGTGATGCATTACGAGATCGATGAGATGGATCGAGTGGTGCGCATCGTCATGATCCGGCCCCTGCCGGGGAGCCGTCTGGTCTAGGCCCGCACGCTGATCTCGCTCGCCGTCGCGAGCGCGAGGGTGCAGGCGGCACCGGCGGCAGTCAGCGTGATCACGCCGGCCAGCTCGTCGACCGCGTCGATGCGCACGGCCGCACCCGGCGTGAGGCCGCGCTCGGCGAGGTACTGCAGGAGCCGCGGGTCGCGATCGGAGACGCGCAGGATCTCCACGCTGGCACCGGCGGGCGCGTCGGTGAGGCGCTGCCATGGGTCGGACGGCACGGTGCCGTCCCGCGCCGGGATCGGATCGCCGTGCGGATCGCGGTCGGGATGATCGAGCGCGGCGGCGATGCGGTCCTCGAGGACCTCGGAGATCACGTGCTCGAGGCGGTCCGCCTCCGCGTGCACGTCCTCCCACGACATGCCGAGCTGCTCGACGAGATAGAGCTCGAGCAGGCGATGGTGGCGCAGCACCTCGAGCGCCACCTGCTCGCCCTTCGGCGTCAGCACGACGCCCCGGTAGGGCTCGTGCTCGACGAGGTGGTACTGGTCGAGCTTCTTCATCATCCCGGTCACCGACGCGGTCGAGACCTCGAGCCGATCGCTGATCGCCTGCGTCTGCACGGCGGCCCCGCCGGTCTCCTCGGCGATCTGGTGGATCGCCTTGAGGTAGTCCTCCATGGCCGAGCTGATGGCCGGCGTGCGTGCGCTCATGCCGCAAGCCTACCCGTGCGGCAGGCAGCAGAGGCGGCGCACGGCCTCGATGCGCGGTGCGATCGAGCGGGCGTCGATCCACTCGTCGGGCCCATGATCGCCGCCGCCGATCGGGCCGAGGCCGTCGATCGTGGGGACGCCGATGCTGGAGGCCCACGAGCCGTCCGAGGCGCCGGCCGCGATCGTCTCGCGCGCCACGGCGCCGACATCGGCGAGCACCGCGAGCGCGCGGGCGGCCAGCACCGGGGCGTGGTCGAGCGGCGGGAAGCCGGGGTCGTCGGAGCGCCGCAGCGAGATGCCATCGTGCGCGGCGAATCGCCCGACGCGGTCGACGGCCCAGGCCAGATCCTCGCCGGTCCGCGCGCGCAGGTCGACGGTGGCGGTGGCGCGGCCCGGCACGGTGTTCTTGCCGATCCCGGCGTGCAGCTGCGTGATCGTGGCCTGCATGCCGGGGCGCGCCTCGTGGATCTCCTCCTCGATGCGCATCCCCTCGCGGGCCAGGGCCATCAGGGCCGAGCGGCCGACGGCGCGCTCGGTGCCGGCATGGGCATCGCGCCCCTCGGCCTCGAGCGTCAGCCAGGTGCAGGCCATCCGCGTCGTGACGATCGCGCCGTCTGCGCGCCCGCACTCCAGGCAGATCGCCTGCGTGGCGCCCTGCCAGTCCTCGAGGCAGGCGGGTTCGACCGAACGCGCCTCCTCGTCGGGGACGATCCAGAGCTCGACCCGTCCGTGCGTGGGGGAGGGGTCGCGAGCCAGTGCTGCGAGGGCGAACAGCCCGACCAGCAGGCCGCCCTTCATGTCGGCCACGCCGGGGCCGAGCAGCGTGTCGCCTCGGCGCTCGACGGGTCGGACGGCAGCGGTGCCCGCGGGATAGACGGTGTCGTGGTGGCCGATCAGGAGCGTGCGGTCGCTGCCCGGGCCCTGTGTGGAGAGCAGCACCAGCGGTCCGTCGGGGGTGTCGCGCACCTCGCTGGCGAGACCGTCGGCCTGCGCCCACTCGACGAGCAGCGCGGCGGAGCGGGTGAGGCCGGCGAGATCGCCGGTGGGGGAGTCGACCGCGCAGAGGGCGGTCAGCCGCTCGACGAACCCGGCCGGCGGCTCCACCTCAGACCTCGACCACCCGCACGGGCTCCTCGTCGGCGACGGCGACCACGTCGCCGTCGCGCAGCGTGCGGCCGCGGCGCGTATCGACCTCGCCGTTGACCTGCACCACGCCCTCGGCGAGCAGCGCCTTGGCGTCACCGCCCGTATCGACCAGCCCGGCGAACTTCATCAGCTGCCCGAGGTCGATGCCCCCGGCCCGCACCTCGACGTCGCGCACGCCTTACGCCGACGCGCAGGAGGAGCAGCCGCCGGCGGAGGCGGTGGCGGCCTCGCCGCCCTCCTCCTCGCCCTCCTTGAGCTGGAACGAGGAGCCGCAGCCGCAGCCGGACATCGTGTTGGGGTTCGTGATCGAGAAGCCGGTGCCGTTGAGGCCGTCGACGAAGTCGATGTCGGCGCCGATCAGGTAGGGCATGGAGAAGGGATCGATCAGCACGGTCACGCCGTGCGCCTCGATCACCTCGTCGCCGTCCTGGGCGCCGGTGTCGAATCCGAGCGCGTACTGGAACCCGGAGCAGCCGCCGCCCTGCACGGCCACGCGCAGCGCGGTCAGCTCGGCGTCGTCCTCGGCGGCGAGGAACTCGCGCACCTTGTCGGCGGCCTTCTCGGTGATCGTGATCTGCAGTTGCGTGCTCATGACGTGCCTCGAAGCGTATCGGATGGAAGGGTCGGGAAGACTCGCTCCACCCCTGACAACGCCGATCCGTCACCCGGCATTCCCGGGGGTGGTTTGTGACACCTTCGCAACGGGCGCCCGACCCGGCCGGAACCCTTGTGCCAAGCGGGTTTGCGGCATTCCGCACACACTCGACGGTGGTGGGTTTGTAGCGCGCCGCGTGCGCCTGCTACGGTTGCCCGAGCCGTTGGCATGGGGCGACGGCGGAACCCTTGGGGAGAGCGTGCTCGGCGATTGGGCCTCCTATCTCGTCTATCTGGTCTTCGCGGCGGCGATCGCCGGGAGCCTGCTGGCGGGATCGATGGTGTGGTCGCGCGCCTTCCATCGCAATCTGCGCCCCGGGCGTCAGAAGCGACGCGTCTTCGAGTCCGGCGTCTCGGCCGGTGACTTCAAGCCGTCGAACTTCTCGGTCAACTACTACCTGACCGCGATGCTCTTCATCGTCTTCGACATCGAGATCGTCTTCCTGTACCCGATCGCCGTGAACCTCGACATGCTCGGCCACTTCGGCTTCATCGAGCTGCTCGTCTTCGTCGCGATCCTCGCGGTCGGCTACGTCTACGTCTGGCGCAAGGGGGCCCTCGAATGGCACTGAGACCCGACGAGCCGCACGATCGCCCCGTCGCCGCGCCGGCCTCCCCGGCTGCGCCGAGCGGCCCCGTCGTGATCCCGCCCGCGCAGGTGCGCCGCTCGCTGCGCTCGACCGACCTCGACCAGGTCGTGATGACCACGACGGTCGAGAAGGTCTTCAAGATGGCCACCGCCAACTCGATGTGGCCGTTCGGCTTCGGCCTCGCCTGCTGCGCCATGGAGATGATCGCGATGATCTCGTCGGCGCGCTACGACGTCGCCCGCTTCGGTTCCGAGGTCGTCCGCGCCACGCCGCGCCAGTCCGACCTGATGATCGTCTCCGGCCGCGTCTCCCACAAGATGGCCGAGCCGATCCGCCAGCTCTACGAGCAGATGCTCGAGCCGAAGTACGTGATGGCGATGGGCGCCTGCTCGTCCACCGGCGGCATGTTCTCCAACTACGCCGTCCTGCAGGGCGTCGACAAGATCGTCCCCGTGGACGTCTACGTGCCGGGCTGCCCGCCGCGGCCCGAGGCCGTCATGGAGGGCCTGATGGTCCTGCAGGAGCGCATCAAGTCGGGCATCCCGTCCGCCTCGCTGCAGCAGGAGTCGCAGTCGTGAGCGACGTGCTGCAGATCAATTCGCCGACGTGGGGCGCGCCCGACACCGGCGCGGCCGATCGCATCGAGGCCGCCCTCGGCGCCGAGGCGATCGAGCGCCGCGTGGAGTTCCGCGGCGAGCTCACGCTCGACCTGCCGCTGGACCGCTACCTCGAGGTCTGCACCTTCCTGCGGGATGAGGAGGGCTACGACCTCCTGTCCGACGTCACCGTCGTCGACTACCTCGGCTACACGGGCGAGGTCGCCGGCTACTGGGGCGGCGACGGGCGCGACATCAACCGCGACTCGCACTCCGGCAAGCGCATCGTCCCCGAGCCCGCCGGTCCGAAGCGCTTCGGCGTGTCGGCCACGTTCGCCAAGGTGATGACCGTCACCGACGGCAACCATCGGCGCCTGCGCGTCCGCGTGTGGGTCGACGAGGGCGAGTCCGTGCCCAGCCTGGTGCCGGTCTACCCGTCGGCCGATTTCCACGAGCGCGAGGGCTTCGACCTGATGGGCGTCGAGTTCGCCGGTCACCCGAACCTGCGCCGGATCATCATGCCGGAGGACTGGGGCGGCCATCCCCAGCGCAAGGACTACCCCGTCGGCGGCGAGCCCGTCCAGTTCTCGGATGAGGTCTGACGTGGCGACGACGGAGAAGACCATCGTGTGGCCGCAGCAGGACATCCTGCAGCCCGTGCCCTCGGAGCTCTGGCCCGACTCGGACAATCCGGACCTGCTCGAGATCAACCTCGGTCCCAACCACCCGTCGACGCACGGCGTGCTTCGCGTGGTCACGACGCTCGACGGCGAGGTCGTCGTCGGCGTCAAGTGCGAGATCGGCTACGTCCACACCGGCATCGAGAAGAACATCGAGCAGAAGACGTACTGGAAGGCGATCCCGTACGTGCCGCGCATGGACTACCTGTCCTTCTTCAGCGGCGAGACGGCGTTCTGCATGGCGACGGAGAAGGCCCTCGAGCTCGAGGTGCCGCGTCGCGCCGAGTGGATCCGCGTGATCTTCCAGGAGCTGGCGCGCATCCACTCGCACCTCGTCTTCCTCGGCACCGGCTCGGTCGATCTCGGCGGCATCGCCCTGCTCTTCTACTGCTTCCGCGCCCGCGACGAGGTGCTCGACCTGTTCGAGATGGCCTGCGGCGCCCGCATGCATCCGCGCTACTGCCAGGTCGGCGGCGTCGCGGAGGATCTGCCCCTGGGCTTCGAGCCGCGCTGCCGTGAGGTCATCGCGTTCATGCGTGACCAGCTCGACCAGTACGACGAGCTGATCGCCGCCAACCCGATCTGGCTGCAGCGCACCAAGGGCGTCGGCATCCTGTCGCCGGACTTCGCGATCAAGATGGGCATGACGGGTCCGAACCTGCGCGCCTCGGGCGTCCCGTACGACCTGCGCTCCGCCAACGGCGGCTACGGCGCCTACCGCGAGCTCGACTTCACGCCCGTCACGGAGGAGGGCGGTGACGTCCACGCGCGCTTCCGCGTCCGCATCGAGGAGATGCGCTCGTCGCTCGACCTGATCGAGAAGGCGCTCGACGGCCTGCCCGAGGGGCCGACGATCACCGACGATCGCAAGGTCGCGCTGCCGCCGCGCCACGAGCTGCACACGTCGATGGAGTCGCTGATCCATCACTTCAAGCTCGTCACCGAGGGCTTCGAGGTACCGGCCGGCGAGGTCTACGCGCCGATCGAGTCGGCCCGCGGCGAGTTCGGGTTCCACCTCGTCTCCGACGGCAGCGCCAAGCCGTGGCGCGTGCGCCTGCACGGGCCCGCCTTCGTGCTGCTGCAGTCGTTCGCGAAGCTCTGCGAGGGCGTTTACCTCGCCGACCTGATCGCGATCCTCGCCTCGATCGACCCCGTCCTCGGAGACGTGGACCGCTGATGAGCGACACCCTCTACGACGAGATCCAGCGCGAGATCGCCAAGTACCCGGATCGCCGCAGCGCGATCCTGCCCGCGCTGCGCCACGCGCAGGAGCACTACGGCTGGCTGTCGCCCGAGGCACTCGAGGCCGTCGCCGACGGGCTCGACCTGTCGCCCGCGCGCTGCCTCGCCGTCGCCTCCTTCTACGACATGTTCTTCCTGCAGCCCGTCGGCGAGCACGTCGTCGAGGTCTGCACGAACCTCTCGTGCGCGCTGATCGGCGCGGACCTCCTGCTGCGCGAGTTCGAGCGCGAGCTCGACGTCAAGGCACCGGGCACGAGCGCCGACGGCAAGATCACGCTGCGCTGCGTGGAGTGCATGGGCGGCTGCGGCTGGGGACCCGTGGTCTCGGTCGACGAGGAGTACGAGGAGCACTTCCAGATCGAGGACGTCGCACCGCTCCTGGAGCGTCTGCGCAGCACCTCCCGACCGAGTGAGAGCCATGCCTGAGTCTCCGACCTTCGCCCAGCCCGACCAGAACGCCCTGCTGCTGCCGTTCGCCGGCAGCCGCCGCGAGATCGCGGAATACGAGGCCAACGGCGGGTACGACTCGCTGCGCAAGGCGCTCGGCATGACGAGCGAGCAGCTGGTCGATGAGATGATCGCGTCGAACCTGCGCGGCCGCGGTGGCGCCGGCTTCCCGGCCGGCCGCAAGGCGTCGTTCCTGGCGCCCGGGGTGGAGCGCTACCTCGTGATCAACGGCGACGAGTCCGAGCCGGGCACGTTCAAGGACCGCGAGATCATCCTGCGCAACCCGCACATGCTGATCGAGGGCATCATCATCTACCTCTGGATGATCCGCGGTGCCGGCGCGTACATCTACATCCGCGGCGAGTACGCCAAGGAGGCCGCGATCCTCGAGGGTGCGATCAGCCAGGCGCGCGAGAAGGGCTACATCGGCTCGCCGCTGCCGGGCACCGACTACGTCGCCAACGTCTACGTCCATCGCGGCGCGGGCGCCTACATCTGCGGCGAGGAGACGGCCCTGCTGTCCTCGCTCAACGGCGAGCGCGGTCAGCCGACGGCCAAGCCGCCGTTCCCGGCCGTGTCGGGCGCCTTCAAGAAGCCGACGCTGCTCAACAACGTCGAGACGGTCGCGACCGTGCCGGTGATCGTCGGCATGGGCGGCGCGGCGTACGCCGGCGTCGGCACCGAGCAGTCGACCGGCACCAAGATGTTCTCGCTGTCCGGACACGTCCGCAATCCGGGCAACTACGAGATGCCGCTGTCGGCCACCTACCGCGATCTCATCGAGGGCAAGGGCGGCGGGCTGCCGGAGGGCCGGACGCTGAAGGCGTTCGTGCCGGGCGGCTCCTCGATGCCGATCCTGATGCCCAACCAGCTCGACACGGGCCTCGCCTTCGAGGCCGTCGTCGCCGCGGGCTCCATGGCCGGCTCGGGTGCCGTGATCGTCGTCGACGACCGCACGTGCATGGTGCGGTTCGCCCTGCGCACCGCCGAGTTCTACATGCACGAGTCGTGCGGCAAGTGCACGCCGTGCCGCGAGGGCACGCGCTGGATCACCGAGCTGCTGCGCAAGCAGGAGGCCGGGCTCGGCACGCCCGAGGAGATCGACCTGCTGCTCGAGATCTGCAACCGCGTCGAGGGCAACTGCCTCTGCGTGCTCGGCGACGCGTGCGCGATGCCGGTGCGGAGCCACATCAACAACTTCCGGCACGAGTTCGAGGAGCATTGCCGCCTGGGCCACTGCCCGTGCCCCGACGATGCGCCGATGAGCGAGCTCTACCCGCCGCTGCTCAAGGCTCCGCTGCCGCTGGTGAGCGCCTGATGAGCGCAACGCAGACCGAGACCGTCACGCTCAGCGTCGACGGGCGCGAGATCACGGTGCCGAAGGGCACGTCGCTGGTCGTCGCCGCGGCCGAGCACGCCGGGATCGAGATCCCCGTGTTCTGCTACGAGCCGCGCCTCGGTCCGCCGATCGGCGCGTGCCGCATGTGCCTCGTCGAGATCGAAGGGGCGCCGAAGCTGCAGGCCGCGTGCACCCTCACGTGCAACGACGGCATGGTCGTCAGGACCGCCGGCACGTCGGAGCAGGCGAAGGAGGCGCAGGACGCCGTCCTCGAGTTCATGCTCCTCAACCATCCGCTCGACTGCCCCGTCTGCGACAAGGGCGGCGAGTGCCCGCTGCAGGATCTGACGTTCAAGTACGGGCCCGGCAATTCGCGCATGACGCTGCCGAAGCGCACGTACGAGAAGCCGCTGCCGATCTCGCCCGCGATCGTGCTCGACCGCGAGCGCTGCATCCTCTGCTACCGCTGCACCCGCTTCTCGAGCGACGTCGCCGAGGACGGCGAGCTCGTGGCGCGTGAGCGCGGCGCGCAGAGCGTGATCGCCACGTTCAACGAGCAGCCCTACACCAACGCGTTCTCCGGCAACGTCACCGAGCTCTGCCCGGTCGGCGCCCTGCTGCCGACCGCCTACCGCTTCAAGGCGCGCCCGTGGGAGATCGTCAACGTGCCGACGGTCTGCACCGGCTGCGCGACGGGCTGCAACACGTGGTCGACGCTGCGCGAGAACAAGGTCGAGCGCATCCTCTCGCGCAACAACCCGGGCGTCGATGACGGCTGGCTGTGCGACAAGGGGCGCTTCGCCCGCTACGAGCCGCGCGACGAGCGCATCGCGACGCCGCTGGTGCGCGAGCTCGCGGGTCTCGAGCCGGCTGGGTGGGACGACGCCCTGCGCGCCGCCGCACAGCGTCTGCGCCACCAGTCGGCCGCCGTCGGCGGCGCGGCCATCGCGATCGTCACGGGCGGCAACCTGACGAACGAGGAGGCAGCCGGCTGGGCCGCGATCGCCGCCGACCTCGGCGCCCGCACGGCCTCCGCGCCGATCGCCGCCGCCGCCGAGTGGGAGCGCATCGACGCCTACCTGGCCCCGATCGCGGCGATCGACAGCGCCGACGCCGTCGTCGTGATCGGCGATCAGGAGCCGGCCGATCGTGCCGGCACCATCGACCTCCGCATCCGCAAGGCCCGCCGCGCGGGTGCGCACCTCGCCATCGTCGGCCCCGGCGGCACGAGCCTCGAGTCCGACGCGAAGAGCTTCGTCCGCACCCATGCGGGTGCTGGCTCCGCGATGCTCGCCGCGCTCACCGCGGCCGTCATCGAGGCCGGTGGCGCGAATGTGCGCACCGACGCCAAGGCGGCCGGGTCCGTCGACACCCTGGCGCAGCTCGCCGGTGCCGACGTCGCACAGGTCCGCGAGCTCGCCGGCGCCCTCGTCGGCGCGCAGCGCCCCGTCCTGCTGGTCACCGACCACGTCGCCGTCGCCGAGATCGAGGCGCTCGCCTGGGTGCTCGGCCTGGACCGCACCGAGGGCGGCGTCGTGCCGCTGCCGGTCGGCGCCAACGAGCGCGGCGAGCGCGCCGTCGGCCTCGTCGGCGGCTGGGACGAGATCCTGCCCGCGCTCGAGTCGGGCGAGGTCACGGCGATCGTCTTCGTCGGCGCCGACCCCGTCATGGAGAGCGCCGAGAGCGAGCGCTGGCAGATGGCGCTCGCGCAGACCGAGCTCGTGATGTCCGTCGCGCCGTTCACCAACGGCGTCACGTCGCAGTCGCTGCTCGTGCTGCCGCTCGACGTCGATCACGAGCGCGACGGCACGATCACCAACCTCGAGGGCCGCATCCAGCGCATCCGCCCGTCGCTCGCGCCCGCCTCGGGTGTGCCGCTGATCGAGTGGACGAGCCGCCTCGCCGGCTTCCTCTCGATCGAGGCGCAGGGCAATCCGGGCAAGGCCTTCGACCAGCTCGCCGCGACACGCCCCGCCTTCGCCGGCCTGTCGTGGAAGGAGCTCGGCGAACAGGCCCAGCTGCACGCTGAGCGCCCCGCGGCCACGGCGCCCGAGGGCGTGCCCGCGCCGACCGCGCCCGCCGCGGCGAGCGAGGGCAAGCTGCGCCTGATCGCACCGCGCCCGCTGATGAGCGGTGCCGCCGTGTCCCGCACCGCCTCGCTCGCGCACGAGCGCGCCCCGTGGGTGATGGTGAGCCACGCCGACGCGCAGCAGCACGCGATCAAGCGCGGCGACCAGATCAGCGTCCGGCACGCCGCCGGCGAGCACATCGGCGAGGCGCGCATCTCCCGCCGCCTGCTGCCGGGCACCGTGCGCATCAACTGGAGCGGTGCTGCCGGCACCGGCACCTCTGCCTCGGTGGGGGCCTAGGAGCGGCATGGTCGACGGGGTCCTCGCAACGATCATCAAGGCGTTCGTGCTGATCAACATCCTGATGGGCTTCTTCGCCTTCATGACGTGGGTCGAGCGCAAGCTGATCGGCCGCTTCCAGGCGCGCTACGGCCCGAACCGCGTCGGCCCGTACGGCCTCCTGCAGCCGATCGCCGACCTCGGCAAGATGCTGCAGAAGGAGAACATGGTCCCGGAGGGCGCGCGCCCGAAGCTCTACATGTTCGCGCCGTTCATCGCGATGGCGTGCGCGCTCGGCGCCTTCGGCCTGATGCCGTTCGGCAACGTGGCGACGATCCCGTACTTCGACTACTCGTTCCATCTCTACATCGCCGACACGTCGGTGTCGCTGCTCGTCGTCGCGGCGATCGGCTCGCTCGGCTTCTACGGCCTGATGATCGGCGGTTGGGCGTCGTCCTCCAAGTACGCCCTGCTCGGCGGCATGCGCGCGATCGCGCAGCTCGTCTCCTACGAGGTGGCCTTCACGCTCGCCGTGATCGGCGTGATCATCCAGGCCGGCTCGCTGTCGTTCGTGACGATCTCGAACGCGCAGGACAACCTCTGGTACTTCATCCCGCAGATCCTCGGCTTCCTCGTGTTCTTCGTCGCCGCCGTCGCCGAGTCGAACCGCCCGCCGTTCGATCTGACCGAGGCCGACGGCGAGGTCGTCGCCGGCTACCACACCGAGTACGGCGGCATGCGCTACGCGA